>JAXDHK010000090.1:0-8823 GCA_034664545.1 Solirubrobacteraceae bacterium | reverse complement strand
CCGGGGTGATGGAGATCCCCGACGTGATCGTCGTCAACAAGTCCGAGCACCCCCTGGCCGACACGATGGTCCGCGAGATCCGCGGCGTCCTCTCCCTCGCCCCCCAGCACGGCTGGCGCGTCCCGATCGTCCAGACCGAGGCCCTGACCGGGGCCGGGACCGGGACGCTCATGGCCAAGCTCGACGAGCACCGGGCCTGGATCGCCGGGGAGGGGACGCTCAGCGAGCGCCGCCGGCGCAACCTCCGGGCCGAGGTTCTCGCCCTCGCCACCGCCCGCCTGCGTCGCCAGCTCGAGGCCCGCCTGGCCGAGGATCCAGATTTCCAGAGCACCCTCGACGAGGTCGTCTCTCGCCGGCTCGACCCGGCGAGCGCGGCCAAGCTGATCGTCGACGGCGAGGTCTGACCGACGAAACGCCTCCGCCCCCGCTCCGCCTCCGCCCCCGCTCCGCCTCCGCCCGCGTCCGCGTCCGCGTCCGCGTGAGCGACGTCAAGCACCGACCGCCGGCGGCGGGGCCGGCCCGGCGAACGGACTCTGAAGGATCCGGGAGGCGAGGAAGTGCCAGATGTTCCTCGCCCCGGAGATCGGGCTCCGGGCGCCCGAGCTGATCTCGGCCCCCTCGGCGTTCGGAAGCCCGTGTCCCCCGCCGTAGATGCGCAGATGCTCGACGACCGTTCCCCCGGCACACCCCCTCCAGTCGTAGAGCAGCGTGTGGGCCGCCACCACCCGCTTCGCCGGCCTGGCCGCGCACCGGTCGCGGGTCGCCCAGCCGGTTATGTACGGAAGCACCGCCCCGGCGTGGCCGGGCCCGGTCCCGCTGTACGGCACGGTTGGGTCCGAGGTCCCGTGGATCTCGAGGACCGACACGGGCCGGTCGGGCGTGCAGGCGGGGAGCGACTTGTAGCCCCCGGACACGAGCACGATGGCCGCGATCCTGTCGCTCAGCTCGCACGCCAGCCGAGCGGCCATCCCCGCCCCGATCGAGACCCCCGTGGCGTAGACGCGTCGCTGATCGATGCAGGTCAGGGACTCGACCCGGTCGAGCAGATCAGCGCCGAACCTGACGTCCCGCTCACGTCCGGAGATCGCCCACTCTGCCCCGAGCGAGCTCGGGTAGACGACCGCGAACTTGTCCTGGTCGGCCAGGCTCGAGAGGCCGCTGTCCCGGGCGAATCGCCGCCCGTCGCTCCCCGACCCGTGGAGGGCGACGATCAGGGGCACCGGCCGACCGGCGTCGATCCGCGGAACGTGGAGTACGGCCTCCCTCCGGATGCCGCTGCTCGTGATCGTCAGCGACGTGTTCCCCCCGGCCTCGCCCGACGCGCACGCCGCCGACACGTCCGCGGCACGGGCCGACCCGACCCCCAGGGCACCGAATGCCGCCACCAAGCCCAAGACCCGGCCGAGCCGAGGCCCGGCGGCGCTGACCCGGGCCGGAGGTGTCGATCTACGCGCATCCATGACGAAGCATCCGAGGCGATCCTCCGCCGGGATGCGGTCGGCCGAGGATCGGGCCCCCACGTGAGATTCGCATAAGAACCCGCGGGGCCGCCGAGGTCGGGGGTCGGCCCCGCCGGGCGTCAGGCCGCCCTATGCCGGCCGGTTCTCGAGCCTGACGACGAAGCGCAGCCCCGACCAGGTCGAGTCGATCGCGCAGACCTTGGTGTCGACCAAGCCGTCCGGGAGGATCAGCTCGCGGAGGCGGTTCTCCCCGAGGTCGGTCGCGACGCCCGAGGCCCGCTTGGGCCAGGCGATCCAGAGCGAGCCGGTCGGAGCCAGCGCCGCCTCGAGGCGGGCCAGACGCCGCCGGAGCTCGGCCTCGAACCGAACGAAGAAGACGATCACGTCGAGGTTCGGAGCCAGCCGCCGGAACGATCGGACCCCGGCCAGCGCGAACCCCGGGGGTGCGCCGATGACCGCGACCCGTAAACCTGGCTTGACGCCAAGCTTCTGTTCGAGCGGAGTATGGGAGTATCCGGCCATCTACCCCTCGCAAAGAGCCCCGGTCCGTTTGAACGGGACTGGCTGCGGTGAGACTGATCGTAAGAGCATTGGCACGCCCAGTCGGGCGCCGACCAATGCGTCCGCATCATCACAAGGAGAGAGACACATATGACTATCGGCACGCCAAGGCGACGCCTCTCAGGACCGGCGATCGCCCTGATGGCCATCGCCGCCGGCTCCATCGGAGCCGAGTCGGCCGCGGCCCAGCCCCCGTTGCATCCGACCAAGACGAACGTCGTCTGCAACACCCACGTCGCCGCCGGACACGCCGTCGGGTGCGGCGTATCGGTGTCCGATCTGAGCGCTCACCCGACGGCCCCGACGGGTACCGTCGTGTTGACCACGAACACCGGACCCAACCACGGTACGTTCAGCGCGGGGTCGTGCACGCTCGTCCCGGTGAACTCCCGGACGTCGCGCTGCACCTTCACCTACACCCCGACCACCACGCAGGCGACCCGGATCTACGGCAACTACCTCGGCGACGCAACCCACGCCCCGAGCGCCGGTCACGCCGACATCAACGGCGTGCCGATCATCACCCCGCCGCCCCCGCCGCCCCCGCCGCCGGTCGACAGCGACAGCTTCGCGGACCTCAGCGCGGACTTCAACGAGTTGACGGCCGCGATCCGGGCCGGCAATCGGACCCTGGCCGCCCAGATTCGGGCCGAGATCCAAGGCGATGTCCGGAACATCATCCTGAACGGCAGCCCCTTCACCCCGGGTTTCTGAGCAGGAGAACCTCCCCGGCCCGCTGCCGGGAATGAGTCGAGCCCGTCCGGCACCGCGTGCCGGACGGGCTCTTCGTCTGACCGCCGCCATCGCTCCGGACCCGGCCGCACCCGTCGGCCCATGATCTTCCGGAGCAGGATCGCCCACGACCGGGGTCCGGTCGAGGCAGTGGCCGCCCCAGGATCGGCCGGGGCCCACCGCTCGTCCCGGGTTCCTGCGCATCCGGTCCCGGGCGGCCGGCGCCAATCCGGGCCCAACGCCCGCCCCGGGCTCCCCGCCCGTCCGTCCCGGGGCCTCAGCCGCCGGTGACGTCGCGGCGCAAGAACACGAGGTAGGCGGCGAAGGCGCACGGTACGGCGTAGACCGCGCTCACCCAGGCGGCCCGGATGATCGGCGACCAGTCGATCGGCTCGCGCAGGAAGCCCATCCACGCCTCGAACTGATGGGGGAGGAGGTAGGGGCGGATGAACTCGAGCCCGGGGACGATGTCGACGAGGTTGAGCATCAGCACGACCATCACCGTGCCGACGACGGCCCCGGCGCTGTTGCGGGTGGTGGTCGAGAGGAGCACGCCGATCGCCACGATGGCCAGGATCGGCATGAAGTAGACGCCGAAGCTCGCGTAGACGAGGCCGAGGGCCTTGAGCGCAGGGACGTGGGTCCCCGACAGCGAGGTCAGCGGGTTGAACCCGGACTCGAGCGACCCGGCGACGGTGGCCACGGTTCCCATGAGCAGCAGGGCGATCAGGGCGTAGGTCATGGCGGCCAGGAGCTTTCCGGCAAAGACCTGGCCCCGGTCGAGCGAGCGGGTGAGGATCGTCTTCAGCGTTCCGTTGTGATCCTCGGCGGCGACGATGTCTCCGGCCACGAGGGCGGTGGCCAGGGGGAGCAGGAAGGCCGAAGCGAAGACCAGGATGACCAGGGGGATGGCGAGCCCCGACTGGTGGACGTAGCGGCCGAAGGCGACGTCGTCCGGGCCGCCGTTGCGGAGGCTGAGAGAGATCACGAAGATCAGGGGGACGGCGGTGACGATCCCGAGTCCCAGGTAGCTCCGCTTCTGGGCGCGGAGCTTCAGCATCTCCCACCGGTAGACGGTCAGCGTGCCGGGTCGGCCGGAGTTCATGCCAGGGCCTCCTCGGGGACCGGCTCGCCCTCGGTGAGGCGGAAGAAGAGATCCTCGAGCGTGGCCTGCTCGCTGGCCAGGAGCTTCAGCCCGATCCCGGCCTCGACCAGGGCAATCGACAGCTCGGCCACGGTCGACTCCTCGGCCCGCAGGCGGATCTCGTCCTCGCCCCGCCGGACGTCGGCGACCCCCGGCTGGGCCCGGGCCACGCGGACGGCCCGGTCGTCGTCGGTCGTGCGCACCCGGTATTCGGTGGCGGCCGTCTGCTTGAGCTCGGCCAGGTCGCCCTCGTAGGCCACCCGGCCGGCCCGGATGATGGCCACCCGGTTGCAGAGCTCCTCGACCTCGGCGAGCTGGTGGCTCGAGAGCATGACGGTGATCCCGTCCCCGGCCAACCGCCGGATCAGGGCCCGCATGTCGCGCATCCCGGCCGGATCCAGGCCGGTCGCCGGCTCGTCGAGCAGGAGCAGGCGCGGGGCTCGGAGCAGGGCCGCGGCGATGCCCAGGCGCTGGCGCATCCCGTGGGAATAGCCGCCGACCTTGTCCCCGGCCCGCTGGTCGAGGTCGACGATCCGCAGCGACTCGTCGATCCGCCCGGCGGCCCCGTTCCCGTCGAACGCGGCGAGGAGGTCGAGATTGCGCCGACCGGTCATGTACGGGTAGAAGCGCGGGGCCTCGACGAATCCGGCGACCCCGTCGAGCGCCTGCGCCCCCTCGACGAGGGGGTCCCGGCCGAACAGGCGGACCTCGCCCTCGTCGGGCCGGATCAGCCCGAGCAGCATCCGCAGCGACGTCGTCTTTCCGGCCCCGTTCGGGCCGAGGTAGCCGTAGATGTCACCGGCGCTGACGTTCAGGTCGACGTGGTCGACCGCGACCAGCTCGCCGTAGCGCTTGACGAGCCCGTCGGCCTGGACCGGGGTCGCCCCCGGGTCCGGTGGCGGCGGGGGCTCGCCGCTCACAAGCCGCGGGCCGCCGCTTCGGCGGCCGCCGGGGGCACCGACCCGGCGACGACGTAGGAGACGCCTCCCCGGTCGAAGGTCAGGAACGTCCCGAGGGCGGTCGCCAGCTCAGTCCCGCTGGCTCCGTTGATCGAGACCGTCGGGAGCGGCGAATCCGAGGACGAGCCGGTCGACTTGGCCGGTGCCTTGGCGTCGGTCGGGCGCTCGACCACGAGGATGGCCCCGAGGTGCTGGCCGTAGGTGACGAGGGCCGCCGGCTTCTTCCCGAAGCTGAGGAGCTTGACCGAAGTCTGGGGGAGCCCGGCCAGCGTGGCCGGGGCGTCGAGCTTGAACGGGAGCGCGGCGGCCACGGCGGCCGCACCGGACTTGACCTGGACCTTGCCGTGGGCGTGCGCCCCGGCCGCCGTCGCGTCCTTGGTCGCGGGCTGGGTCACCTCGACGACCTTGGCGCTCGACGGCGGCGCGACGGTCAGGTTCCCCGGAGCGACCGGACCGAACGAGACGTCGGTGGCCTTGAGCTCGAGCACGGGCGACGAGTTGCCCTGGGCGTAGACGGCCAGGCGGAGGGGCGCCCCGTTGACCGCGTCGAAGGCGAGCTGGGCCGAGCCGAGGAGGCCGCCGTCATGCTTGGGCGAGAGGGTGACCGTGTAGGCCGGCGCCCCGCCGACGTCGGTCGGATCGGCGCCGGAGACGCCGACCTTGTCCATCAGCTTGTTGAGGGCGTCGGTGATCGTCTGGAGCGTCGGCGGGGTGTGGGCCGGCTCGGTGGTGGCGGGCTTGCCGGCCGGGGGCTTCTCGGCCGGGAACGTCCCGCGGTAGACGGTGTTGCTGGCGGCGTCGTAGACCGAGAACGCGCTCGGGGAGACGATGATCTCGGTGTCCCCGCGGCTCGACTGGAGCTCGAGGCGCAGGTGCCCGTCGTTGCTCGCCCAGAGGCGGCCGGTCGCACCCTTGAGGAGGGGCGTCGACCCGGGGATGCTCGACGAGTCGATCAGGTTGTTGGTGAACTGGATCTGCGCCGTGACGCCCTCGATGTTCGGCCCGTTGATCGCGTCGTGGATCGCCGCGGCCAGGGACTTGGCCGGCGGGATCGGCCCGGCTCCGCCGAGGGCGGCGACGGCGACCGCGGTCACCGAGCCGCCGAGTACGACGACGCCGGCGATCATCGCCAGGAGCTTACGAGTGGGGAGACGACGCAGTGGGTTCACGGTGGGCCTTCCTGATCCGGGTGCTCGACCAGCCTAGCCCGGGGCTCTGACAAATCCGTGAGAACCGGGAGCTCGAGCGTGAACCGGGCTCCGTCGACCTCGACCCGCCCCCCGTGCCGAGCCGCCGTGGCCGCCACGATCGACAGCCCGAGACCCGAGCCCGGCCGGACGGGCGCCGGACCCCGCCAGAACCGCTGGAACGCGAGGTCGACCTGGGTCGGATCGAGCCCGGTCCCCCGGTCGGTCACCGACAGCCGGGCGGTCTGGCCCCGGCGCCGGAGGGTCACGTCGATCGGGGCGCCGGCCGGGCCGTGGATGCGCGCGTTCTCGACGAGGTTGCCCAGCGCTCGTTCGAGTGCCCCCGGCTCTCCCCGGACCGTGACTTCGTCCTCGATCGTCACCTCGACCTCGGGGTGCCCGTCGCACACCGCCTCGACGACCTCGCTCAGCCGGACGGGCTCCGACGGCCGGTACGCCCCGTCCTCGCGCTCGAGCGCCAGCAGGTCGTCGAGCAGGCGGGCGAGCCGGGCGACGTCGGCCTCGATGTCGCGCAGGGCGTCGGCGTCCGCCCCGTGGCGGGCGACGTAGGCGGCGTTGCCGCGGAGCGAGGTCAGCGGGGTGCGCAGCTCGTGCGAGGCGTCGGCCAGGAACCGGCGCTCGGTGGTCCGGGCCCGCTCGAGCGAGTCGAGCATCCGGTTGAGCGTCCGTGTCAGCTCCCCCAGCTCCCCTCCGGCCGACCCGACCGGGAGCCGCCGGGAGGCATCGTGGGTGTCGGCGATCTCCCGGGCCCCGTCGGCGAGGCGGCGGAGCGGGCGCAGGCCGCGCTGGGTCAGGAGCGCGGCGCCGGCGGCGCCGAGGAGGCCGGCGGCCAGGGCGCTGAACGCGACGAGGGCGCGGATCTTGGCCAGGGTGTCCTCGATCTCGGCGGTGCTCGAGGCGACGAGCACGGCCCCCCCGGCGACCGGGCCGCCCGAGTCGGCCACGGGTGCCACGAACTCGCGGATCGGCTCGCCGGACAGCCGGGCCTCCCGGTAGCTCGAGCGCCCTCCGGCGAGGGCGGCGGCGAGCGGGGCACCTCCGGGGAGGAGGCGGCCGCCGAGCGAGGGCGACCGGGCGAAGATCCGTCCGTGACGGTCGACCACCTCGACCGAGAGCTGCCGGCCCCCGAACGGCGCCTCGAGGGCCCCGGGCTGGGTCAGCAGGGCCGGGGCCGAGACGGCGAGGCGGGCGACGTCTGCCGCCCGCGACCGGAGCGTGGTGTCGAGCGCGTTGTGGAGCTGGTGGTCGACCAGGAGCAGGACGCTCACCCCGAGCACGACCACGGCCCCGACCGTCGCGGCCGCCGCCGCGGCGATCAGCCGGGCCCGGAGGGTGGCCCGGAGCGTCATCGGCCGCACCGGCGACCCGGGGACGCGGGGCGTCATCGCGGGCCCGACGACCCGGGGACGCGGGGCGTCATCGCGGGGACCGGCGACCCGGGGACGCGGGGCGTCATCGGCCGCGGCGGCGACCCGGGGACGCGGGGCGTCATCGCAGGGACCGGCGACCCGGGGACGCGGGGCGTCATCGCGGGGACCGGCGATCCGGGGACGCGGGGCGTCATCGCGGGGACCGGCGATCCGGGGATACGGGGCGCTCGGAGGGTCATCGGCCGAGCGTGAAGCCGACGCCTCGGACGGTCCGGATGAGCGGTGGGTCGCCGAGCTTGCGCCGGAGGTAGCCGACATAGCGGTCGACGACGTTCTCGACGGCGGCCCCCCGCCAGACCTCCTCGATCGCCAGCTCCCGGGAGACGACAGACCGGGCGTTGCGCAGGAGGAGCTCGAGGAGCTGGGCCTCCCGGGCGGTCAGCTCGATCGCCTCGCCGGCCCGGGTGGCCACCCGGGTCTCCGGGTCGAGCGCGAGGTCCTCGTAGGCGAGCGTGCCCCCGGCACCATGGCGACGCGTCAGGGCCCGAACTCGGGCGGCGAGCTCGGAGGCGGCGAACGGCTTCACCAGGTAGTCGTCGGCCCCGGCGTCGAGGCCGGCGACCCGGTCGGCGACGGCGTCCCGGGCGGTCAGGAGGAGGATCGGCGTCGCGATCCCCTTGGCTCGCAGCCGGCGGCACACGGCGAGGCCGTCCATCCCGGGCATGGCCACGTCGAGGATCACGAGGTCGGGAACCCGGCGCTCGATCTCGACCAGGGCCTGGGGCCCGTCGGCCACGCTACGGACCTCGTTGCCCTCGGCCCCGAGCGTCCGCTCGAGCATCCTCCGGACCGGGGCGTCATCGTCGACGACGAGAACCAGCACCGGCCGAGTGTAGGTGCCGATCGGGCGCCCCCGGTAAAGGAAGCCCACCAAGGCTGCCGATCCGGTCCAGGTGGACTCTGGCCGTCCGGCCACTTGGTCCGGACCCGGCCCGGCCGATCGCGACTCCGCCGCGCGGCGGCCCTGACGCTGGCCGCGACGATCCTCGCCCTGATCTCCGTCCGCCCCGCCCCGGCCGCCGCCGACCAGGCTCCCGGGAGCTCCCTCCCCGGCGGGTCGACTCCGGCCGGGTGACCGATGATGGGCGGGCGCTCCGCGAGGTGGTCACCACGGCCGGCCCAGAACGGCGCGGATGGCGCCTACACGATCGCCGGGCTCCCGTCCGGCGACTAGCGCGATCTCCGCGGGACCGCCTCGCCCTCCCTCGCCAGCGCAACCGCCCCCCTGGGGGCACCGACCCGGCTGATCGCCACCCGGCGTTTCGACGTCGCCCCGGGGGTCGTCGCGCCGGTGCGCCACCGCCAGACTCAAGCCGGCCGGGCGCGGCA
>JAXDHK010000089.1:0-4671 GCA_034664545.1 Solirubrobacteraceae bacterium | reverse complement strand
TTCCCGGTCGGCCGCTACGTGGCGGCGCTCCGCGCCCAGCTGCGCGGGTTCGCCCGGATCCAGCTGGCCGGCGAGATCGTCAACCTCCGCCCGCCGGGACCCGTCCGGGTGTACTTCGAGCTGCGTGAAACCGACGGGGCGATCGCCTGCGCGATGTGGCGCACCGACTGGGACCGGCTCGGATCCGTGGCCGCCGGGCTGCGCGACGGCGACCGGGTGGTGCTGGCCGGTGGGTGCGACTACTACCCGGGGAGCGCGACGTCGTCCCCGTCCTTCTCGTTCACGGTCAGCGATCTCCGGATCGCCGGGGAGGGCGACCTCCTCGCCCAGGTGGCGCGCCTCCGCCGCCGGCTGGCGGCCGACGGGCTACTCGAGCCCCAGAAGCTCCTCCCCCGGCCGGGACTCCCCCGGACGATCGGCGTCGTCTGCGCCGAGACGGGCAAGGCGCGGGCGGACGTCCTCGCCGGCCTCGAGCGCCGGGGCTGGGCCGGGCGCCTGATCTGGGCGTTCGCCCCGGTCCAGGACCGCCACGCCGCCCCGCGCATCGCCGCCGCCCTGCGCGACCTGGCCGGGCTCGGCCCGGTCGAGGTGATCGTCGTCGCCCGCGGCGGGGGCTCGCTGGTCGACCTGATGGCCTTCTGCGACGAGACGCTCTGCCGGACCGTCGCGCTCCTCCCGGTCCCGGTGATCGCCTCGGTCGGCCACCACGGGGACCGGACGCTGCTCGACGACGTCGCCGCCGCGAGCTGCTCGACCCCGACCCACGCGGCCGAGGCCGCGGTTCCCGTCCACTGCCGGGAGGCCCGGCTCGCCCTGGCCGCGACGGCCGGGCGCCTACGCGGGCACAGCCGGGGTGCGGTGCTCGCCCGGGCCCGGACCCTGGCCCAGCTCTCCCGGGCCCCGGCCGAGCACGTCGCCCGCCACCGGGTGGCCCTCCACCAGCACCTCCGCGAGCTCCGGGCGAGCGCCCGCCGACGGGTGGCCGCCGAGCGGGCGCGGAACGCCACCCGGGGGCTCGTGGTCGCCCGCAAGGCCGGGGCCGCCTCGGTCGACTGCGCGCGGCGGCGCCCGGGGGACCTCGAGCGCCTCGCCCTCGCCCTCTCGGCCCACGACCCCGAGCGGACGCTCGAGCGGGGCTACGCCCTGGTCGAGACCGACCCCTGGACCACCCGCGGCGCCGCCGAGCTCGTCGGCACGGCGGCCGCGGCCCGCCGGGCCGGGACCGTACGCGTGCGCTTCGCCGACGGGAGCGTCCCGGCCAGGATCACCGATTGAGCATGGCCGAGCACGAGATCCCGGCGCCGCCGGCGAGCCCCGCCGAGCCGACCTACGAGAGCGCCCTCGGTCGAGTCGAGCAGATCATCCGCCGCCTCGACGGGGGGGAGGCCGGCCTGCGCGAGACGCTCGAGCTCGTCCGGGAGGGGCGCACGCTGATCGAGTACTGCGCCCGCGAGCTCGAGGCGGTGGGACGCGGGCTGGAGGAGCTCCGCCTCGACGAGCTCGTGGCCCGGCTCGAGGCCGCCCCCCCGCCGCCGGCCCCGGGTCCCACGCGGGAGGCGCCCGGGTGACGAGCTGGGAGCGGCTCGCCGACCTCCCCCTGACCGTCGCGGGCTACACGCTCGACGGGCTGGTGGCCAACGTGTCGAGCGACTTCGAGCGCAAGTCGACGGTCGTCGGCCTCACCGGGGCCGGGGAGACCGGCCGAGGCGAGGACGTGGTCTACGAGCCAGTCGACCACGAGCTGATGCAGGCGGCCGGACCCGTCGCCCCGTTGGCCGGCGAGTGGACGCTGGCCTCGTTCTGCGCCCACGTCGACGAGCTCGACCTCTTCCCCACGCCCCCCCAGCGCCCGGTCTCGCGCCTCTACCGGCGCTGGACGTTCCAGTCGGCCGCCCTCGACCTCGCCCTGCGCCAGGCGGGCCTCCCCCTCCACGCGGCGCTCGGCCGCGAGCCCCGTCCGGTCACCTTCGTCGTCTCGCTGCGCCTCGGCGAGCCGGCGACGCTCGACCCGCTCCGCGCCCGCCTCGACCCGTATCCGACGCTCCGCTTCAAGCTCGACCCGACACCGTCGTGGACCGACGAGCTGATCGCCGGTCTCGTCGCGACCGGGGCGGTCGACTCGGTCGACCTCAAGGGCCTCTACGTCGGCTCGGTCGTGGACAACCCGCCCGACCCCGACCTCTACCGCCGGGTGGCCGAGGCGTTTCCCGAGGCGTGGATCGAGGATCCGGCGCTGACCCCCGAGACCGACGCCGTGCTCGCCCCCCACCGGGACCGGATCACCTGGGACGCGCCGATCCACGGGATCGCCGACATCGAGGCCCTCCCGTTCCCCCCGCGGATGGTCAACATCAAGCCGTCCCGGCTCGGGGGCCTGAAGTCGGTGCTCGACGCCTACGACCACTGCGCCGCCCGGGGGATCGGCAACTACGGGGGCGGCCAGTTCGAGCTCGGCCCGGGCCGGGGTCACATCCAGTACCTGGCCTCCCTGTTCCACCCGGGCACCCCGAACGACATCGCCCCGACCGGCTACAACCTCCCGACCCCGCCGGCCGGCCTCCCGGCGAGCCCGCTGAGTCCCGCCCCGTCGACCGTCGGGTTCGCCTGGGGCTGAGGATCCCGCTACTTCGGCGTGCCGCTCACGTTCTCACAAGCATGGGACGACGACTCACGACTCTCGCCACGATCGCCGGAATGGCCGCCGGGACGGGGGTCGGCACCGCCGGCGCCGCGGCGCCCCTACCCCCGGTGGCCGCCGGGCCGACGATCGCCTCGGTGGGCGCGGACGTCCCGATCGGGGCCGGGGGCGGCTGGGTCGTCTGGAGCGTCCCGGTCGCCGGCGGATGGGGGCTCGAGGGCAGGCACCTGGGCGCCGTCTCGGCGCTCGCGGTCGCGCCGCGCCCGCAGCCCTTCGATCTGAGCGTCGGCAGCAGCCAGACCGGGGGTCCGGTGGTGACGTTCTCGCGCTGCACGAAGACTCCCGGGGGCGCAGCCTTCGGATTGGGCTCCCTCGCACCGCTGACCGGGAGCGGTTGCCGGGTCCGGGTCCTCGATCTCAAGACCGGACGGGAGAGCACCCCGGCCATCCCCCACCCGGCCGGGACCTCTGACACCACCCCGTCGATGTGGCACGGCCGGGTCGCATTCGCCCGGCTCGATCCGGCCCACCACGCCCGCGTCCAGCAGGTGCTGCTCTGGAGGCCCGGCCACCCCGGCCTCGCCGGTCTGCCCCACGGGGCGATGCCGGCCAAGTGCACCCTCCGCGGCGGATGCGCCGGCCAGCCGCGGACCGGATCGGTCGAGGGCCTGGCCTACGACGGGCGGCTCGTCAGCTTCCTCTGGCAGCCGGTGGCCCCGGGGGTCTTCGGCGACGGCGGCTGGGAGGTCCGCGCCGACCGGGTCTCGACCGGCGCCAGCAGGATCCTCGGCAGCGGCTTTGCCGGCGAGGTGTGTACGGGCAGCGGGTTGGACCTGAGCGCCCCGTCGCCCCCCGTGCTCGACGCCGATACGGTCGAGTTCGCCTCGCTCCAGTCAACGTGTTACGTGTTCGACAGCGTGCTGTCTCTGGCCAACCCCACCAAGGCCGGCAACGGGCTCTACGGGGCGCTGGCCGGAGCGGTGCTCGGATTGGCGCGGGACGGCCGGCAGCTGTACGCGCTCGAGGCACCCATCCCGACCGACGAGACGAACCCGACCTGCACGCCCGCCGCCCCGTGCCTGATCGAGCAGATCCCCGTTCCGGCCCCGCTGAAGCCAGAGCCCCACAAGCCGACCTCGCCGTTCGCCTGACCCCCGTTCCCCCGGGCGGGGCGCCCACGCCCGCCCCCGCCGCGGCCTCCCCCGGGGCTCAGACCCGCTGGATCAGGGTGCCGGTCCCGAGCCCCCCGCCGCAGCACATCGTCACCAGGCCGATCTCCCGGTCGCTGCGCTCGAGCTCGTGGAGGAGCGTCGTGATCAGCCGGGCCCCGGTCGACCCGAGCGGGTGGCCGAGGGCGATCGCCCCACCGTTGACGTTGACCCGGTCCATGTCGGGTTGGTGCTCGCGCTGCCAGGCGGCCACGACCGGGGCGAACGCCTCGTTGACCTCGAACCGGTCGATGTCGTCGATCGACATCCCCTGGCGGCGGAGGATCTTCGCCGTCGCCGGGATCGGCCCCTCGAGCATCTTGACCGGGTCGCATCCGACGGTGGTCTGGTCGACGATCCGGGCCCGGGCTCGAACCCCGAGCTCCCGGGCCCGGTCGGCCGACATCAGGAGCACGGCGGCGGCCCCGTCGGAGATCTGGGAGGCGTTGCCCGCGGTGACCCGCCCCCCGGGCTTGAACGCCGGCTTCAACCCGGCGAGGGCCTCGATCGTCGTGTCGGGACGGATCCCCTGGTCGGCGACGACGACCTCGCCCCCGGCGGCGGTCATCGGGACGACCTCGCGCTCGAAGCGCCCCTCCTCGGTCGCCCGGTGGGCCAGGCGGTGGGAGCGCAGGGCCAGCCCGTCGAGCTCGGCCCGGCCGATCTCCCACTCCTCGGCGATCAGCTCGGCCCCGAGACCCTGGCCGACGAGCTGGTGGCGCTCGAGCAGGGCCGGGGTGAAGGCCTGCCCGAACTCCTCCTGGGTGCGCAGGCCGGCGGCGAACGGGAGGTGCCCCATGTGCTCGACCCCACCGCCGACGACGA
>JAXDHK010000088.1:0-8552 GCA_034664545.1 Solirubrobacteraceae bacterium | reverse complement strand
GGCTTGCCTCTCTGGCGTCGGCTCTTCGACGCACCGGTGGGAGGGCCGTTCGCCGGGGCTAACCCGCGGCCGCACCCAGGGCGCCCGGGCCGGGTCCGGGGGCCGCCGACCCCCCGGTCGCCGCGGCTCCGCTCGGTC
Organism: Solirubrobacteraceae bacterium; assembly: GCA_034664545.1. Lineage (GTDB taxonomy): Bacteria > Actinomycetota > Thermoleophilia > Solirubrobacterales > Solirubrobacteraceae > Palsa-513. Next base: position 8,414 of record JAXDHK010000088.1, on the reverse strand, counting down.
CCGCCGCGGGTCCGCTCGTCCCCGCCGCGGCTCCCCCGCCCCCGGGGACCGATGCCGATCCGGCCGACCGCGTCCCCGGCCCGCTGCCCGCCGCCGACCCACCCGACGGCGACGATCCGAGGCCGCTCGTCGCCCCCGGCGTGCCCGAGCCCGACCCAGCCGGCGGCGATCCCAGGCTCCCCGTCCCCGCCGGCGTGCCCGAGCTCGACCCGACCGACGACGATCCGAGGCCGCTCGGGGCCGCAGGCGTGCCCGAGGCCGCGCCCGCGCCCGGGGATGCCACTCCGGTCGTGACCGGGCCGGCGCCCGAGGCCAGGGGGCCGGCCGCGGTTCCCGGGGCGGTCACCGACGGACCGCTCGTGGCGGCGTCGCCGACCTGGGCGGCGGCTCGGTCGGGGGTGTGGACGTCGACGTAGGCCGCTCCCCCGGAGGCCGGGTCGGCGAGCACCGCGGCCACGGCCGCCCACTTCGCGTGGAGGCGGGTCGTGTCCCCGAAGTAGAGGGCCGGGCCGTCCCGGAGCTGGGCGGTCAGGCCGTGCGTTCCGATCGTGACCTCCGCCACCAGGGTCCGGAGAGCCGGAGGGGCGACGTCGAGGAGCTCGAGGGCGGCAAAGCTCACCGGGTCGTCGATTCGGTCGCCGGTGGGGACCGCGGCGACCGGGATGCTCGCCACCCCCGGGGCCGTCCCGATCCCCCGGACGATCCGCCCGTCGGCCGAGACCGGGAGGCGCCGGGCGCCGATCACGAGCGCGGCCACCGGCTGCTCCTCGATCACCTCGATCCGCAGGCCGTGGGGGAACTGGGTCGAGACCCGGAGATCCCTGACCACGGCGAACGACGCCACCGCCGTCCGGAGCTCGGCCACCTTGACGTCCATCGTCGTCATCCCCCGGGCCGCGTCCTCGAGCGAGGACCGGATCGCCGGCGCCCCGGATCCGTGGACTCCGATGATCGCCACCTTCTTCACCGCGAAGACCGGCGCGTCCCGGAGGAGGAGCCAGCTCCCGTAGAGGGCGATCGCCACGACGGCGACGCCCGCGATCTTCATCCGAAGCATCCGTTCGGGTTTCGACCTGGCAAAGCGATGCCCTGCCGCCGTCGCCGTCGCCGTCGCCTGGCGAAGCGATGCCCGCCACCGTCGCCGGGTGTGATACCTGGCCGGTCAGACGTCCAACAAACTCGAAGGCCAACCGATCTGTTTGCTACCTCTCAACCAGTCTCGGGCCTTGGACCGATCTCGATAGTCACGGCTTTGGTCGCCGACGCGCCCTGCGGCGAGGCCGAGTTCGCCGAGCGGCTCGGCATGTGAGTCGTGCCGCGCTCGTTGGCAGCGATCTCGATCCCCTCGCCCGGATCTTCGACGCGGCCGGCAAGCTCTTGGGCGGTGAGCCCGGACTCGCCCACGCGTTGCCCGACGAGCAGCGTCGAGTTGCCCTGATGATCGCCGAACGAGGCCAGACCCGCCCCGAATGAGGTCCGACTGCTCCGCTCCCCCGCTCGGCCCGCGTCACCTCGGCGGGCCCGGCTCACGCGTCGGGCACGACCCACGGGAAGCGCACCGGGCCGAGCGTCTGGACCTCGGCCTCGAGCTCGATCCCGAACTCCTCGGCCACCAGCCGGCGTCCCTCGGCCATCAGGCCGACCACGTCGGCCGTGGTCGCCGACCCCGTGTTCTCGACGAAGTTCGCGTGCTTGGGGGCGAACCGGGCCCCCCCGACCCGGAGCGCACCCGCGCCCGCCCGGGCGAGGAGCAGGCCCGCGGTCTCGCCCGGCGGGTTCTTGAACGTCGAGCCGAACGTCTTGATCCCCTTCGGCTGGGCCGCGTGCCGCCGGGCCCGCAGGTCGGCCAGGACCGCCCGGACCGCCCCGCTCTCCGCCGGCTCGAGCACGAACTCCGCTCGCCCGACGATCTCCCCGGCCCGGAGGTTCGACGCCCGGTAGGTCAGCCCGAGCTCGCCCGGCCCCCGCCGCTCCCGCCCCCCCTCGGCGCTGTGGATCTCGACCCAGGCCAGGATCCGGCCGAGCTCGCCCCCGTAGGCGTTCGCGTTCATCCGCACCGCCCCGCCCACCGTCCCCGGGATGTTGACCCCGAACTCGATCCCCCCGAGCCCGACCGCCGCCGCCCGGGCCGCGACCGCCGGGAGGCGCGCTCCCCCGCCGCACCGGATCCCCGCCTCCCCCGGCTCGATCCCGGCCAGCTCCCCGTCGAGCTTCAGCACCAGCCCCGCCACCCCCTCGTCGGCCACCAGGAGGTTCGACCCCGACCCGATCACCCCGATCGGCAGGCCCCTCCCAGCCGCCCACCCGAGCAGCTCGTCGAGCTCGTCCCCGGTCCTCGCCCGGGCGAAGAACGCGGCCGAACCCCCGGTCCGCACCGTCGTCAGCCGGGCCAGCGGGAAGTTGCGAACCGGCTCCAAGATCACCCCACCAGTGCCCGCCCGAGGCGGTCTACGTCGCCCGCCCCGAGCACCACGCAGACGTCCCCCGGGCCGAGCAGGCCGGCCAGGACCCGCGCCGCCTCCTCGGCGCCCGGCAGCCAGTAGACCGGGCGTCCCCCGGCCGCGTCGGCCGTCGCCTCGGCGATCATCCGGCCGCTGACCCCCGGGAAGTCCTCGGCTCGCTCCCGGGCCGGGTAGACGCCGAGCACGACGACGACGTCGGCCCCGGCCAGGGCCACCCCGAACTCCCGGGCCAGCTGCTCGGTCCGCGAGTAGAGGTGGGGTTGGAAGACGGCGACCAGACGCTCGTGGTCGAGGGTCCGCGCCCCGGCCAGGGTCGCCGCGACCTCGGTCGGGTGGTGGGCGTAGTCGTCGTAGACCACCGCCCCCCCGGGCGTCCGGCCGATCAGCTCGAACCGGCGCCCGACGCCGGTGAACCGGCCGAGCGCCTCCGCCGCCCGGTCGAGGTCCGCCCCCACCAGCCGGCACACCGCGAGCGCCCCGGCCGCGTTCCGGGCGTTGTGGACCCCGGGCACGCCGAGCTTGATCGTCCGGCCCTGGGCCTCGAACCGGGACCCCCCCGGGGTCAGCGTCGGCGCCGCGTCGTAGACGACCGCCGGGCCGGCGCGCAGGGCCACGAGCTCCGGGCGGTCCCAGATCACCGCCTCCCGAGCCCCGGCCAGGAACTCCCGGTAGACCCCCTCGAGCTCGAGCCGCGACCCGAACGTCGCGTGGTGGTCGAGCTCGACGCTCGTCAGCACCCCGATCTCCACGTCGAGGGCCAGCATCGACCGGTCGGACTCGTCCGCCTCGACGACCAGCCACTCCCCGGTCCCCCAGTCGCCGTTGCGCCCGGTCTCGGCCAGGGTCCCCCCGATCAGGTAGCCCGGGTCGAGGCCGGCTCCCCGCAACGCGGCGGCGATCATGCTCGTCGTCGTCGTCTTCCCGTGGGCCCCGGCCACGGCGATCGTCCGGCGCAGGCGGCTCAGCTCGCCGAGCAGGTCGGCCCGGCTGAGGACCCTGAGGCCCCGGGCGACCGCCGCCTGGCGCTCGACGTTCCCGGCCCCGATCGCGCTCGAGCACACGACCTCGACGTCCTCGCCCGCCGGGAGGTTGGCCGCCGCCTGGCCGATCGCCGCCACCAGCACCCCGTCGGCCGCGAGGCCCCGGGCGAACCCCGAGTCGGCCCGGTCGGATCCGGTCACCGTCGCCCCGAGGGCGTGCGCCGCCCGGGCGTAGGCGCTCATCCCCGCCCCGGCGACCCCGACGACGTGGAGGCGCCGCCCGCTCCAGGGCCCGCCGGTCATCGGCCCGCCGCCGCCCGGAGGAGCTCGTCGGCGATCGCGGCGGCCGCGTCGGGCCGGGCCAGTCCGGCCGAGGCCGCCGCCATCCCGGCCAGACGTTCTGGGTCGCCGAGCAGGCGCTCGACCTCGGCCCCCAGGCGCTCGGCCGTCAGGTCGCCGTCGGCGATCTCCACCGCGGCCCCGGCCCGCGCCATCCATCCCGCGTTCCCCGCCTGGTGGTTGCCGGTCGCCTGGGGGTAGGGGATGAGGATCGCCGGGCGCCCGTAGGCCGCGACCTCGAAGATCGACCCGCCCGCCCGGGCGACGACCAGGTCGCTCGCCGCCAGAGCCTCACCGAAGCGCTCGATCGGGAGGAACTCCCGCAGGTCGTAGTGGGGCCCCCGGGACCGGCCGGCGAGCTCGGGGTAGTCGCGCGCCCCGGCGATGTGGAGGACCGATGCCCGGGCCGGGGCCGCCTCGGCGAAGGCCTCGAACGCCGCCTCGTTGATCCTCCGGGACCCGAGCGATCCGCCGAACACGAGCAGGCAGGCGGCGTCGGCGGGGATGCCCAGGGCGGCCCGGGACTCGACCCGGCCGGCGCTCGCCGGCGGACACGGCCGGCCGGTGACGAGGTAGCGCCCCCCGTCGCGCCCGGCGACCGGGAAGGCCAGGCAGACCCGGCGGGCCACGGGCGCGAGGATCCGGTTGGACAGGCCGAGGTGGCTGTCGGCCTCGGTCAGGACGACCGGCAGGCCGAGCGTCGTGGCCGCGAGGGCGACCGGCCCGGCGACGTAGCCCCCGCCGCCCATCACCGCCCGGGCGCCCCGCTCGCGCAGGAATCCCCGGGCCCGGCCGGTCGCCCCGACCGCCCGGGCCAGGGCCCGCCCGGCCCGGATCGGGTTGCGGCGGTCGAGGCCCTCGACGCCGATCTCGAGGAGCTCGTATCCGGCGGCCGGCACGAGCTCGCGCTCGGCCCGCCGGCCCCCGATGAAGAAGACGCTAGCGCCGCGCTCCCGCAGCGCGTCGGCCACGGCCAGAGCCGGCACGACGTGCCCCGCCGTCCCCCCCGCCCCGATCGCGATCCTGATCCCGCCCACCCCCGGATCGTCGCGGTTTGGCGTCGGGCGTGCCGAGCGCCCGCAGGTGCGCGGCTCCCCCGCCGGCCACGTTGAGCAGGAGCCCGACCCCGGCGAGGAGGACGATCAGGTTCGTCGACCCGTAGGAGACCAGCGGGAGGGGAACCCCGGTCAGGGGGGCGATTCCCAGGACGGCGAACACGTTCAGGGTCGCCTGGCCGACGATCAGCGAGGTGATGCCCACGGCCACGAGCGCGGCGTAGGTCCCGCTCGCCGCCTTGGCCGCCCGGAGGCCGGCGTAGGCGATCAGCCCGTAGAGGAAGAGCAGGACGCACACCCCCATCACCCCGAGCTCCTCCCCGATCACCGCGAGGATGAAGTCGGTGTGCGCCTCCGGGAGGTAGAACACCTTCTGCACCGACTGGCCCGGCCCGACTCCGAGCAGGCCGCCCGAGCCGATGGCGATCTGCCCCTGGACGGCCTGGAAGCCCGTCGTCCCGGCGTGAGCCCACGGGTCGAGGAAGGCGGTCAGCCGGGCCCGCCGGTAGGGCTCGAGGACGGCGAACAGCCCGGCCAGGACGACGCCGGCGACGGCGAGCTTCCCGAGCGTCCGGATCGGGACCCCGGCGGCGACCATGACCGCGACGACGACGAAGGCCAGGATGATCGCCGTCCCGAGGTCCGGCTGGAGGACGACGAGGCCGCAGGCGGCGCCCGTGGTCAGGAGCAGCGGCCGGAGCATCTTCCGCAGCCGCCGCTCGGTCGTCGGCCCGCTCGAGAGGACGTGGGCCGCGTAGAGGACGAGGGCCAGCTTCATCAGCTCCGACGGCTCGAACTGGACCGGCCCGGCCCCGATCCACCGGCGGGCGCCGTTGATGTCCCGCCCGACCCCGGGGAGCTTGATCGCGAGGAGGAGCCCGAAGGAGACGAGGAGGAGGGCGGGGGTCGCCCGGCGGACGGACTCGAGGCCGTGGCGGGCGAGGAGGCGCATCCCGACCAGGCCGACCGCCCCGTAGGCGACGAACTTGATCAGGTAGCCGGTCGCCGGACCCTGGCCGGCGAGGAGCGACCGGGGCGAGGAGGCGCTGTAGACCATCACCGCCCCGGCGGCCAGGAGGCAGAGCGTCGCCGTCAGGAGGATGCTGTGCTCGAGCGGGAGCTGACGGACCCCGCCCGGGGGGCGACCGACGGCGGCCCGCCGACCGGCCCGGCCGTCGCCCGGAGCCGGGTTGCCTGCTTCCTTGGCCATCCGTCGTTGGTTCGACGGCCAGCCGGGGATGCCTTCCGCGGTCGGACGGCGTCTATGATCCGCCCATGCCGTCCGGGGTCCACCGGGGACGCTTCACCGCCGCGCTCGACGGGGACCTCGTCGTCTTCCTGATCGGGATGCGGGTCAACCAGCCGCTCAAGGTCCACAAGTGGCTGCCGGTCGCGACGGCCATGCCGCGGATGCTCCGGTGGCTGGACGCCCACCCCGAAGCCGGCCTCCTCTCCTGGCACAACGCCTGGATCAAGGGTCCGGCGGTCGTCCAGTACTGGCGGAGCTTCGAGGACCTCGACCGGTTCGCCCGGGCGCCCGGCGAGCCGCACCTCCCGGCGTGGAAGGCGTTCAACCGGGCGGTCCGCGGGTCGGGCGAGGTCGGCATCTGGCACGAGACCTACCAGGTCCGGGCCGGGGAGTCCGAGGCGATCTACGGCAACATGCCCCGGATGGGCCTGGCCCTGGCCGGCCGGCACATCCCGGTCGGGTCGACCGGTCAGTCGGCCGCCCGGCGGATCAACGCAGTCGAGGTCGACGCGCCCGCGGTCCCCCCGTACGAAAACCCCTGAGCCGCCCCCCGGTGCCCTACGACGAGGATCTCGTGCACCGCCTCCGGGAGCTGCTGGCCCGGGAGGACGCGATCACCGAGAAGAAGATGTTCGGCGGCCTGGCGTTCCTCCTCCACGGGAACATGTCGGTCGCCGCCTCGCGCAACGGCGGCCTCCTCGTCCGGATCGACCCGGCCGACACCGATGCCTGCCTCGCCCGCCCCCACGTGTCGCCGATGGAGATGGGCGGGCGCAGCATGGACGGGTGGATCACGGTCGCTCCCGACGGGCTGAGGACGAGGCCCGAGCTGGCGGCCTGGGTCCGGCGGGGCGTCGCCTTCGCCAAGACGCTCCCGCCCAAGTAGGCCCGGCGGGCGGTCCCGCTGGGCCGGGGAGGTCCCGCGGCCGGCCCCCCGTTACCTCGGCTCGGGCGCCTCGTCGCCGGGCCATTTGCCGCTCAGCACCTCGAACACCCAGCGGGCCCCGCGGTCGACGAAGCCCCGCGTGACCCGGAAGATGGCCCCTTCGAGCGCGAGGGCGGCGGCGAGCTTGGCCGGGGAGACCCGGCGCTGATCGGGCTCGGGCGGCTCCGCATCGTCGATCGCGCCCCAGATGACCTCGAAGAGCTTGGTGGCGATGAGCCCGGCGACCATGCCCCCGATGAGTCCCACCGGCTTGAAGAGCAGCTTCACCCTCGCGAGCATTCCCGGGATCGGCCGTTGGTAAGCACCACGGTTTCGGGGTAGTGGTCCCGGCGTGGCCGAGAACGCCGAGCATCGCCGTCTCCAGGAAGTGGCAGCCGCCAGCCGCCGGGCGGCGCCGACCGGGGCCGGTCAAGACCGGTCGAGCTCCAACGGCCGGGGTTCGGGCCGGCGATCGAGCCCGAAGCCGGGCCGGGCGCCCAAGGGTCCGACCGACATCCGGCGCGGGGCCTGGGGCGGGGTGCTCAAGCGGACGATCGCCGAGTTCAAGAAGGACAACCTGACGATCTGGGCGGCGGCGCTGACCTACTACGGGATCCTGGCCATCTTCCCGGCCCTGCTCGCCCTGATCTCGATCCTCGGGCTGATCGGGACGTCGGCCACCCAACCCCTCATCGACAACCTCTCGTCGGTGGCCACGGGACCGGCCAAGCAGATCATCACGAGCGCGATCCAGAACCTCCAGGGCGGGAAGAGCGCCGCCGGGGTGCTGTTCGTCGTCGCCCTGGCCGGGGCGCTCTACTCGGCCTCGGGCTACGTCGGGGCCTTCATGCAGGCCTCGAACGCGATCTACGAGGTCGGCGAGGGCCGCCCGATCTGGAAGGCGCTGCCCACCCGGATCGGGATCACTCTCGTCCTCCTCCTGATGCTGGCCCTCGCCGCCGTCGGGGTCACGTTCACCGGGGGTCTGGCCGTCGACGCCGGCAAGTTGATCGGGGTCGGAAGCGCCGCCGTCGCGGTCTGGGACCTGGCGAAGTGGCCGGTGATCCTGATCATCGTCATGACGATGCTCTCGATCCTCTACTGGGCCTCCCCCAACGTCAGGCACCGCTTCCGGTGGGCCTCGCCCGGGGCCGTGCTCGGGGTCGTGCTCTGGCTGGCGGCCTCGGCCGGCTTCGCGCTCTACGTGGCCAACTTCGCCCACTACAACAAGACCTACGGGGCCCTCGGGGGAGTGATCGTGTTCCTCGTCTGGCTGTGGATCTCCAACATCGCCGTCCTCCTCGGGGCCGAGTTCAACGCCGAGATCGAGCGGGCCGGCCAGATCCAGGCCGGGAGGCCGGGGAACGCCGAGCCGTTCCTCGAGCCCCGGGACACCCACAACCT
>JAXDHK010000087.1:0-9668 GCA_034664545.1 Solirubrobacteraceae bacterium | reverse complement strand
AGCTCGACGAGGGCGGCGGCGCCGAACAGGATGTCTCCGACGAGGTGCGGCTCGAGGCGCCCGAGCCCGCCGGCGAGGTCGACCGCGGCGAGGTTCTCGTGGACCGCGTCGGCCAGGACGTGCTCGTCGTAGAACGGGCTCGCCTCCGAGCATCCGAGCCGGTGGAGGCCGCGGCTGTAGCGGCGGTTGGGCAGTGACGAGGACATCTCGAAGGCGGCGAGATGTCCGATGATCGCCCCGCGCCAGCGCCGGTGAAGGCCGAACAGCGACATGAGGTTGACCGCGGCGAGGGTCACGCCGGGGAGCGACGGGAGGTAGGCCCCGTAGGCGCCGTCGAGACCGAGCGCGACCATCGTGGCCCGGAACAGCTCGGCATGGACCCGCTCGGGCCTGCCCTCCCCGTACTCGTCGGACTGGATCCTGATCAACGCCGCCTTCGGCGAGCCCCAGAGCCGGGGGATGGCCCACGAATGGGGATCGGCCTCCTTGAGCTGGTAGGCCGACCGGTGGATCACGAACTCGAGGAACTCCTCGTGGGTCGCCCGCGTCTCGAGATGACGCGAGAGCGACGGGTCGTCGTCGGCGGCGAGGATCTCCCGGAGGGCGACGTCGATCTCCCCGGCCGCCACCGGCCCCGGTCGGGGAACCGCCTCACCGAGCGCCGCCTCGAAGGCGAGCTCGAGGTCCCGCCGGAGGGTGAGGAGCCCGGGATCCCACTCCCACAGCTCGTCGACCCCGGAGAAGCCCCGGTAGTGGAGCTCGTAGAGCGCGTAGAGCCCCAGCTGGAAGTCGTCGTGGCCGAGGAGGTCGTCGGGGTCGACGGCGGCGGCCGCGGCGGCGGCGGCAGCCAGATCGCGGGCCCCGGCGTCCGGCTCCCCGGTCAGGGCGCCGAACAGGCGCTCGGTGACCGGACCCACCGGTTCGGGCAGGCGCGGCCCGGCGACGTCGGACGAGCCGGACACGGGCAGGAGCAGCTGAGCGACGGCGGCGTTCATGCCGGGCGGGCTCGGATTGGTAGGGCCATTGAGCAATCCGGGGGAGGGTTGGCCGGCCGGTCGCCGGGAGGTCCGACGACTACCCGGGGGGTGGCGGCGAGAAACCGGGTGCGGGCCGGCGGGGTACGGCCGAGCACCGCGGGTCGGGGTCGACCACCCGTCCGAGCGAGAAGGCGATCGTCACCCGGACCGGGCCCCGGTCGCCGGCCGTGACCTGGGTGTAGCCCCCGGGCGCCCGGGCGACGCACCCCCGGGTGGCCCGCCAGTAGGGGCTGAAGCGGACCCGGACCTGACTCGTGCCGGGCCGGGCGAAGCGCAGGGTGAACGACTCGAGGCCCAGCGCCGTCAGCCGGGCCGGGGGGCTGGCCAACGGCTCGGGATCGGTGAGCCCGAAGACCCGCCAGTTCGGGTCGCGGTAGACCGGGCGCAGGTAGGGCAGACCTCCGAGCACGAGGCGAACCTCGGCCCGGCTCGACGGATCGCTCGGCGCCGTCGCCACCGCCACGTACCGGATGCCGAGCCTACGCAGCCACTCGTGGTAGGTCGCAGACGAGAGGTTCGGGTGGAAGAACAGCCCGTTGTAGCCGGCGTCGAGCTGCTTCTCCCATCCCCGGGCCAGCGGATAGCGGGCGGCGACGAACGCCGCCTCCCAGTGGGACCGGGTGAACGGGACCTCGACCCGACCGGCCCGGGCCCCGTGGCCGGCGAGGAACCCGAACAGCCCCCGGTAGGTCGCCTCCCGGGAGAGGCGGTCGTCCAGGCTGTGGGTCACCTCCCGGACCGGGGCGTACCACTGCCAGGCGAACAGGCCGACGAGGACCACCGGTACGACCGCCGCCGCCGGGCCGGTCCGATCGAGGACGCCGCCCCGGGTCCGGCGGGAGCGGGCACACAGGAGCAGCGGACCTCCGAGGACGGCCCCCAGCCGGGTCGTGTTTCCGCCGATCGGGGTGACCAGCACGAAGGCGGCCAGGGTGGCGGCGAGGTAGAGCGCCCCGCCGATTCGCAGCACCCGATCCGGGGTGAGCGCGACGAAGGCGAGCGTGAGCAGAACCGAGACGAGCAGGGCTCGCGTTCCGAACGGCTGGCGCCCACCCTCGGGGAAGACGAGGGCCAGCCCGGCCGCGACGCCCAGTGCCGGGAGGGCCACGACCGCCGCCATCCGGCGCCGGCCGCCGACGAACAGGGCGGTCCCGGCCAGCCCGAGGAAGAGTCCGGCGAGCGGGGTGGCCGCCGCGGTCATCCCCGCCAGCACCCCCGCCGGAAGCTCCCGGCCGCGCTGGAGGGCAAGCAGAGCGGCGAGGCCGAGCGCCGCCCCCAGGGCGTAGGTCAACCGCCCGATCGCCAGGTCGCTGGCCGTGGCCAGGGCGAACCACAGGATGCCCGACCGGGCGCCCGGGCCGAACCGGCTCAGGGCCAGGCGGGCGAAGCAGAACGCGGCGAGCACGGCCGCCGCCGCCCCGACCACGCGCATCCCGAGCTCGGCCCCGAGCGGGGGGAAGAGCAGGCTGTAGGCCGGCACGTGGTGGCCGGCGTACCAGCCGTTGTCCCAGATCGCGAAGCCCGCCCGCTCGAAGAGGCCGACCCGGTAGGACTGGGCCGCCAGGTCGGGCGTCCGCGGGCACGCGAGCAGCCAGATGAGCCCGGCGGCGGCGGCTAGAGCGCTCGCCTGGACGTCGGCGCGCTTGGCGAGGCTCCGCATCGTCCGGACGCTAGTGGTTTGCCCTCCGGCGTCCCGAACGACCCCCGACACCGCCCGCCCGACCGCCGGCGCTCCCGGCCACAGCCGGGAGCGGTAGCGCCGGTCGATTCTGACGACTAGGAGATGTCGACGTAGCGCGGCAGCGTGAACGTCGCGAACGGCTTGTGGCTGCGCGTGTTCTGGCGGACGAACGACGTGGCCCGGTAGACGCCGACCTGGCCCGACGGCGGGGCCGCGAGCGTGGCCGAGAAGCGTCCGGACGCGGTCCCGGCGATGGTCATCACGTTGACCGTCTTCGTGCAGGAGATCCGCCGCTGGATGACGATCCTCGAGGCCGGGCTGGTCAGCGGGGGCGCGAGCGTCCCGCTGATGTGCACCTTGCCGCCGCTGCTGGTCAGGGTGGTCACGTGCATCCGGCGGAAGAACTTCAGCCGCAGCGACGTCTCACCCAGGGACCTGGCGAAGTAGCGGGCCTTGTTCGTGTACCGGACCCCGATCGGCGGAAGCGGCCCCGTGGCCTGGAAGAGTCCGTCGGCGCCCACCTTGGCCCGGGCGACCACCTTGCCGGTCGGCTGGTAGTAGATCGGGACCGTCTTGCCGATGAACTTCTTGTCGGCCGCCGCTCCGGCGAAGAAGGCGTGGTTGCCCTGCTGGAACACGTCGAGCAGGACCAGCTTGCGCGTCGTGCAGACGGGCGGGGGCGGCGTCGCACAGCTGACGCTGGTGTCGCTGACCCGCGCCCGGCCGACGACCAGGTCGAGGAGCGGCTGGCTGAGCAGCGTGATGTTGAGGTGGAGCGCGGTCTGGGTCAGCTGGCCGTTGGCGATCGTCTGCTTGTTGGGCTCGACGGTGATCTGGATGAGCCCGTTGATCAGGGGCTGCACCGCGGTCAGTAGTTGGGTCAGCACCGGCTGGACGGTCGTGTCGACCAGGCTGGTGAGCTGGGCCACGAGCTGGTTGACCAGGCCGATGATCGTGGGGTCGGTCGAGCTGGTCGGAACCCCGAGCGCCGTCTCGAGGTTGGCGACCAGCTGGTCGACCACCGCCTTGAGGTTGAGGTTCTGCAGCTGCCCGGTGTTCAGGAGGGTCAGCGCCTGGCCGACGGTCGGATCGAGCGGGATGTTCTGGCCGAGGACGGTCAGGCCGGTGATCTGGGACGTGCCCTTGAGCACGGGCGCGTTGTTGACACACGTGGCGCTTGCCGCCGCCCCGGCCACGCCGACCCCGGCGATGCTGCCGTTGAGCACGTTGCTGAGGACGCTCCCCAGGATCTGGTTGAGAGCGGTTCCGAGATCGCCCTGGGTGATGGTCGGCGTGCTCCCGGCGAGGCCGAGTCCGGTGAGCAGGGTCTGGACGGCCGGGGTCGAGAGGACGATCGGCGACTGGCTCCCGGTGAGTGACTGGCTGATCGCCGAGAGCGACTGCCCGAGCGCGGTGCCGCCGAGGCCGACGCCGAGACCGGTGATGGCGGCGACGGAGCTCGCCGCCCGCTTGTCCGGGGTCACCCCGGTCTTGGCCACGAGGACGCCGCCGTTGATCGGGAGCCCGGCGGTGGCGGGAATGCTGATCACGGTGCCGTCGACGTCCTTGCACTCGGTGGCCCCGGCGTTCGCCGTGCCGAGCACGATCGGCTGGATCGCCAGCAGCTGGGCCCGGAGCGCGAGGGCATCGCAGTTGAACGTGTTGTCGTCGGCGCTCGCACTCGCCGGGACGACCAGCGCGAGCGCGCCGGCGACGAGCGCCAGCGCGGCGACCAGCTTCGAGCCCAGATGCGACCTCGTGGCGACCCTATCCATGGCTGCTGCCTCCCCGTTCTTCCCGCAAAGTTGAGGCGATACTAGGGGATGCTCGGGACGGAAGCAATATCCAACCCGCGCCGGCGACTCCGGTCGTCGAGCCAACCGGCCGCGTGTCTGTGAGCCGGTCGCCCTAGCGCGCGTGAGCCGCCCGGCTGTCGCGCAGAACGGCCCGGAAGCTCCGGTACTGAAAGATGAAGAAGATCGCCGCGAAGCCCTGGAGGAGGCTGAACGCGAGCAGCGCGATCTGCTGGCCGACCGCGAAGACGGCCACCGAGTCGGTCGGGGCGGTCGAGGAGAAGATCACCACCAGCAGCGCCTGCTGGACCCCGGCTCCGCCCGGGGTGAACGGCACGATCGCGGCGATCACCTGGACGGCCAGGACGAGGATCGCGGCGCTGACCGTGGCGCCCACCCGGAAGGCGTCGAGGAGGTAGTAGTAGGCGGCGCCGCGAAGGACCCAACCGCACAGCTGCGGAAGGCACATGCCGGTCAGGTAGCGGCGGCGGTCGCCGAGGATCGCCCAGCCCTGGCGGAGATCGCTCCAGAAGGCGGCGATCCGGCGCGAGAGGACGGCGAAGATGGCGAGGCCGAGCACGGCGAGCGCCGTGACCAGGAACAGGGTGAAGGACGGGTGGCGACCGAAGAAGGCGATGTCGAAGGACGAGAGCCCGCCGAAGTCCGCCGGCTTGGGGAAGACGCCCTGGGTGAAGGCGAAGATCAGCACCCCGGTGCAGACCACGGCGTCGAAGAGGATGCCGACGCAGAGGCCGCTGGTCACCGTCGAGAAGCTGGACCCGCGGATCGCGTTGCGCGTGAGCACGAGCTGGACGACGCTCCCGCCCCCGGCGGGGACGACCCCGTTCAGGCCGAAGGCGGCGACGTAGGCGCCCCAGATCTTGCGCCAGGCGAACTCCTCGTCGGGATAGGCGGCACGCAACGCGTTGAACGAGGCGCGCGACCGGGCGAGCTGATAGAGCCCGAAGAGGGCGAGCGCGATCCCGAGCGAGCCGAGCCGAAGCTGGGCCAGGTTGTCGAAGAATTGCTCCGCCGCCTGGGCGAAGGCGCGCGCCGTGTCGCCCACCGAGGATACGATCACGGGCATCGCGGGAGACTGTACGCGGACCCGGCCGCCGGACAATCCGCGATCATTCGGCGGACGATGATCCGCCGCGCCAAGCTCATCGCCCTCGCCGTCGCGTTCGTCGTCGCGTTCGGCGACGGGCTCACCGCGACCGCGGGCACCGCGGCGGCCGCCGTCGGCCCCCTCGCCCCGCCGGCGCCGATCAGCCTTTCGCGCGGCTGGCAGTTCCTGCCCGACCCCCACGACAGCGGGCTCGCCGGCGGTTGGCAGGGCGGGCGGACGGGCCGGGGCTGGCGCTCGGTGACCGTCCCCCACGTCTTCGACGGCCGTCCCCTCCCAGCGCTGTTCGGAGGCACGGTCGGCTGGTACCGGCTGCACTTCCGCACGCCGTCGACCCCGGACGGCTTCGCCTGGGCCATCCGCTTCGAGCAGTCGCGCCGCTTCACCCGCGTGTGGCTGAACGGCCGGTCGATCGGCGGGCACGACGACCCCTACACCCCGTTCCAGCTCGACCTCGGAGCCCTCCGGCCCGGCGCCGAGAACACGCTCGTCGTTCGCGTGGACAACCGGAAGGGGGTCGAGCCCCGGGAGGGCTGGTGGAACTGGGGCGGCCTCGTGCGCCCGGTCTCGCTCGTCCCCCTCGGCCCGGTCACGGTCTCGGACCTCGGGATCATGCCCGACCTCGCCTGCCCGACGGCCGGTGTCTGCACCGGGCGGGTCATCGTCGACGCTGTGGTCGCCAACCGGAGCCCGCGAACGGTCACCCCGACGCTCCAGCTCAGCCTGACCGCGCCCGGGGCGTCAGCCGCGAGCGCCCAGACGAGCCTGCTGGCGCCGGGGACGATGCGCCCCGGGGAGCGCGCCAACCTGCGCTTCTCGGTCCCCCTCGACGGTCCGGTGCAGACCTGGTCCCCCGACCGACCGAGCCTCTACGCCGCGCGGCTCGAGACCCGCGACGGGAGCGAGCTCGCCCAGGTCGACCAGCTCGCGGTCGGGATGCGGAAGGTCGAGAACCGGGGCGGGCTGCTCTACCTCAACGGCCGCCAGATCCAGCTCCGGGGCGCCTCGATCGAGGAGGACGCCCCCGGCCGCGGTCCCGCCCTGACCCCGGCCGACCAGGACCGCGTGGTCGAGGAGCTCCGAGCGCTTCATGCCAACGTCACCCGGGCGCAGTACCCGCTGAGCGAGGGCCTCCTCGAACGGCTCGACCGGGCGGGCATCCTCGTCTGGACCCAGGCGCCGATCTACAACCGCGACGATCTCCTGCACACCGCGGCCCAGCGGGCCTACGCCCTCGCGACGCTCCGCGGCTCGGTCCTCGCCACGCGCAACCACCCGAGCGTGCTCACCGAGTCGGTGGCCAACGAGCTCACCCCGACCCCGGATACCACGCCGGGGACAAAGGCCTACATCGACCAGGCGGTGCGGCTCGTGCGGGGACTCGATCCCCCGGTCCCGGTCTCCATCGACGTCCTCTCCTACCCGAACTACCCGGCCGAGAAGACCTACGAGCAGTTCGACCTACTCGGCGTCAGCAACTACTACGGCTGGTACACGGGCAAGCCCGGCCACCTGACCTCGAACAAGGACGGCATCGCCCCGTTCATGCGCCTGGCCCACGCCCGCTATCCGCGCCAGGCGCTGGTGATGAGCGAGTTCGGCGCCGAGTCGAGCATCCAGGGTCCGGCCGACGAGAAGCAGACCTTCGCCTTCCAGACCCGCTACGTCCAGGAGACGCTGGCCACGGTGGCGACGCTGCCCTTCCTGAGCGGCGCGATCTACTGGACGCTGCGCGAGTTCGCCGTCAAGCCCCGCTGGAACGGAGGTCCCCCCCGGCCGTCGATCCCGCGCACCTCGATCCACCACAAGGGCCTGATCACCTACGACGGCCAGCCGAAGCCGGCGTTCGGGGTCACGGCGCAGCTGTTCGCCCAGACGCCCCTGTACCGCACGCCCGAGATGCCGATCGCCTCGCCCGGGCCCTCGAGCGGCGGTCCGCCGCGGGGCGGAGACACGCTCGCCTGGCTCGTGGCCCTGGGCCTCTGCGGCCTGACCGCCGCCGGCGTAGCCGTGTCGGCGCGGGGGCGCCGCCGGGCCCAGAGCGGCAAGGCGGGCCTGCTCCCGCGCGTCGACTGACCGGCCCTCAACCGCCGGAGAGCCCGCTCGGCGGGACCTCCTGGGACTCGAGGGGCGGGTCGTCGGTCAGCAGGCGGGGAACCGTGACCAGGGTGTAGTGGCGGTGGCGCAGCCCGGCGATGATCCGCGGGAGGGCGGCGATGGTCTGGGCCCGGGGCCCGCCGGCGTCGTGCATCAGCACGATCGCTCCGGGCCGGGCACCCGACACGACGGTCTTGACGATCGTCTCGACCCCGGGCTGGCGGAAGTCCGAGCTGTCGATGGTCCAGAGGATCGTCAGCATCTTGAGCTTCTTGGTGATCGCCAGCGTCGTGGTGTTGAACGACCCGTAGGGCGGGCGGAAGAGGTGGGGGAAGGGCACCCCGTAGGCGCCGGTCGCCCGGACCTGGTCGAGCAGCTGGGAGACCTGGTCGGCGCGCGAGAGCTGGCCCATCGGACTGTGGTCCTGGGTGTGGTTGCCGACCGCGAACCCGGCGGTCAGCTCGGCCGGGATGTAGGCACCGAAGTCCTTGACCTCCCGGCCGACGAGGAAGAAGGTCGCCGGAACGTGCAACCGCTTGAGGATGGCGAGGATCTGGGGCGTGAACGGCCCGGGGCCGTCGTCGAAGGTGAGGGCCATCTCCCGCCGGCCGGCGCTGCCCGCGGTGACGTAGGCGGTGTAGCCGAGCGCGGCCTGGATCGCCGCCGCCTCCCGGGCCTGCTGGGCGAGGGCGGCCGCGTCGCGGCGGGCCGTGGCGGCCGAGCGTGGAGTGGTGGTCGCGGTGGTGCTCCCCGCCGGCCGCCCCGGGCGCCGGGCCGAACCGCCGGCGGACAGAAGGCTCCCGACCCAGACGAGGCCGAGAAGCACGGCGCATCCGGCGGTCAGGCGCCGACGCACGTACCGGCGCCGGCGCGCCTCGGTCGCCTCGTCGCCCGGGCCAGGCGAACTCGTCCGGCCGCGGTCGGGTTGATCGGCGGCCGGGCTCACGTGCCGCCATTCTCGCAAGGCGCGCCGCGGCGCGGTGCCGCTCCGGGGCCGGACCCCCGGGCTTCGGGAATACTTGTGCCGATGAGGACGGCGACCATCCGGCGGCGGGGACGCCGCGCTCTGCTGATCGTGCTCGCCGGCCTGCTCGCCGGCTGTACCACCCATCCGGCGCCGCCGATCTCCGACTCCGACCTCCAGCTCTCGCAGGAGTTCGGCCTCTACACCTTCTACTGGGTCGGCCGGAGCTTCCACGGCATCGACCTCACGGCCGCCGACTCCAAGCGAGACTACGACGCGACCGTCGGGATGCGGGTCTACTACGGCAACTGCGCCAAGTCCTCCTCGATCCTCTCGACCAGTGGCTGCCGGCTTCCGCTGGAGATCGCCACCGTCCTCTACCGACCGCACTCCAATGTCGGGCTCGGTCCGCTCCGGGAGACGGTGATCCGGGACGCGCCGGCCGTCGTCTTCAACGGCGGCTCGTCGATCGAGATCTATACCGGCCACCTCGCGATCGACATCAACGCCGAGAATCCCCGCCTGGCGCGGGCGGCGGCCGAGGCGCTGGTCCCGCTCAACCGCACCGGGCCCCACCCGCGGAGCCTCGCTCCGCCGAAGTACATCCCGGGCGCCGATCCGCGGGCCGCCACCCCCACCGCCGCGGGCCGGCCCCCGGCGGCCGGGTCGGCCCGGCCACGCCGCGGCTGAGGTCACGGGCGCTCGCGCCCGGCGAGCCGCCGATGCGACGACTGAAGCCCGCCTGCGCCCTT
Organism: Solirubrobacteraceae bacterium; assembly: GCA_034664545.1. Lineage (GTDB taxonomy): Bacteria > Actinomycetota > Thermoleophilia > Solirubrobacterales > Solirubrobacteraceae > Palsa-513. The sequence continues at coordinate 218 of JAXDHK010000087.1, read as the reverse complement.
CCCCTCACGCTCGCGATCCTCGCGACGGCCCCGTCCGCCCCGGCCGCCGCCGGACCGACCAGCGCCCGACAGCCGCCGCCCCCGGGGCCACCCGCCGGGCGCCGGGTGGTCATCGCGTTCGTCGCGCTCGCCGGGCCGGCCGCCGCGCTCGGGTCACTGGGCGCCGACCCGGGAGTCCGGGCGCTCGGGCTGCTCGACGCGACCCAGGGCGACTACAA
>JAXDHK010000086.1:0-8836 GCA_034664545.1 Solirubrobacteraceae bacterium | reverse complement strand
CCGGGATGTTCGGGATCTTCCTGTTCCTGACCTACTACCTCCAGCAGACCCTCGGGTTCTCCCCGGTCAAGACCGGGCTGGCCTTCCTCCCGATGACGTTCGCCATCGTGATCAGCGCGACGCTCGGCTCGACCCGGCTGCTCCCCCGGTTCGGTCCCCGCCCCCTGATCGGGGGAGGGATGCTGGTCGCCTCGACCGGCATGCTCTACCTGACCGGGATCGGGGTCGGCACCGCCTACGCGACCCACGTCCTCCCGGGCCTGATGATCATCGGCGCCGGCCTGGGCATCGTGTTCAGCTCGGCGATGGCGACCGCGACCTTCGGGGTCGAGGCCGGCGACGCCGGGGTGGCCTCGGCCATGGTGAACACGATGCAGCAGATCGGCGGGTCGATCGGGACCGCCCTGCTCAGCACGCTGGCCGCCTCGGCCACGACCGCCGACCTGGCCGTCGTCGCCGGCCGGCCCGATCCGGCCGCGCTGGCCCACGCCGCCGTCCACGGCTACACGACCGCCTTCTGGTGGGCAGCCGGGATCTACGCCGGCGGGGCGTTCGTCTGCGCCGCGCTGCTCAGCGCCAAGAGCCGGGAGGTCGGGCTGGCTGGGGTGGGAGACCCGGTGCTCGCCCACGGCTAGCACCGCGGTCGCCCGAGCGCCCGGCCGGCGACCTCGGGATCGAGCCACCCCCGCCGGACGAGCTCGCCGACGAACTCGGCGTAGCGGGCGGCGAGCCGGTCGGTCTCGGCGGGGCGGGGCTCGAACCGGTCGCGGGCTCGGACCATCGATGCCGCCACGTCGGCCAGGCGGCGCCGGGGCGAGGCGGCGAGGATCGCCATCCCGAACGCCGACTCCCCGTGGTCGACGAGGCGGACCGGCCGGCCGAGGACGTCGGCGCGCAGCTGGGAGAGGCGGCGGTTGGCGGCGGCCCGGCCGGTGAGGGTCAGCTCGCCGTCGATCGGAGCCCCGCGGTGGTCGAGGACGTCGAAGCAGAGCCGCTCGACGAAGGCCAGCCCTTGGAGCAGCGCCGCGAACAGCTCGGCGTCGCCGGCCGGCTCGCCCACCACGAACCCCTCGGCGTCCGGGGCCCGGAACGGGAACCGCTCGCCCCGGCCGGCGAGCGGGTAGGCGATGACCCTGGTCTCTGCGTGGGGGGCCGCCGCCCGGGTCAGGGCGTCGAGGTCCCGGCCGGGGAAGGCCGCCTCGAGGGCCCCGGCTCCGGCGCTCGACGCCCCTCCGGGGAGCCACTCCCCGTCGGGGGCCCGGTGGGAGTAGAGCCCGTGGGCGGGGTCGTCGAGGCTGGCCTCGGTGACGCCCTTGATCACGAGCGTCGTCCCGAGGACCGAGCTCCAGTCCCCGACCCCGAGCGCCCCGGCCGCGATCTGGGCGGCGCAGCCGTCGGTCATCCCGGCGACGATCGGCGTTCCCGGGGCGAGGCCGGTGTGGGCGGCGGCGGCCGGGCAGACCGACCCGAGGATGGTCCCGGGGCGCACGACTTCGGGGAGGAGGCCCCCGGGGAGGGCGTCGGTGACCCGGCGGGGCCATTCCTCGGCGGCGAGGTCGTAGCCGGTCTTGAGGGCGTGGCTCGAGTCGGTCGGGACGGGGGCCCCGGCGAGGCGGCGGGTGATGAAGTCGGGCTGATGGGCCAGGCGTCCGGCGGCCGCGAGCTCCGGGTCGTGGTCGACCAGCCAGAGGAGCTTGGACAGGGCCCAGGAGGTGGGGGCGCCGAACCGGTCGGCCTGGGCGGCGGCCCGAGCGTCGTCGTACATGAGCCCGGGGGTGAGGGGGGCGCCGTTGCGGGGATCGACGAGGAGGATCGTCCCCGAGGTCCCGCAGACCGCGAGGCCCCGGACCCGGTCGGCCGAAAGCTCGTCGAGCGCGTCGTGGGTGGCCCCTCCGACCGCGTCCCACCAGTCCTCGGGCGACTGCTCGTGGCGGGGTCCGTCGCGGCGGCTCTCGACGCGGCGGTCGCCCCGGCCGAGGACCCGGCCGTCGGCAGAGACGGCGAGGGCCCGGACGCCGGAGGTCCCGAGGTCGAGGCCGAGCCAGGCGGGGGCGGAGCTCACCCGGCCCTTAACGCGCAAACGGGCGGCCGCGTCATGGGGAGACGCGGCCGCCCGCGGTGGGGCGATGGGTCGGTCGTGGCTCCTAGGAGGCGACAGCCTCCCGGGCCGGCTCGAGGGCCCGCTCGAGGACCTCGTCGACCGTCATCACCGGGTGGAACCTCATCTGGGCCTGGACGTCCTTGGGGATCTCGTCGATGTCCCCGCGGTTGCGCTCGGGCATGATCACGTCGGTCAGCCCGGCCGCGTGGGCGGCCAGCACCTTCTGCTTGAGGCCGCCGATCGGGAGCACCCGCCCCTGGAGGGTGACCTCACCGGTCATGCCCACCGTGTGGCGGACCGGCCGGCCGCTGAGGAGCGAGGCCAGGGCGGTGACCATGGTCACTCCGGCGCTCGGCCCGTCCTTGGGGATCGCCCCGGCCGGGACGTGGATGTGGAACTCGTGATCCTCGAACGCGGTCTCGTCGATCCCGAGCTGGTCGCTGTGGCCGCGGACGTAGGAGAGGGCGATCCGCGCCGACTCCTTCATCACGTCGCCGAGCTGGCCGGTCAGGACGAGGCCGCCGCTGCCCTTCATCCGGGTCGCCTCGACGAAGAGGACGTCCCCGCCGGCCCCGGTCACCGCGAGTCCGGTGGCCACGCCGGGGATCGCCGTCCGGACGGCCGACTCCTGGAAGTACTTCTGGCGGCCGAGGGCGTCCCGGACGGTGTCGAGCTCGACGGCGACCGGGGTCTCGACGGTTCCCGAGGCGACCCGGGTGGCCGTCTTGCGCAGGACGGTCCCGAGCTCGCGCTCGAGGTTGCGTACCCCGGCCTCCCGGGTGTACTCGGAGATGATCGTCCCGAGCACGACGTCGGAGATCGTCGCCTCGTCCTCGAGCAGGCCGTTCCGGTCGCGCTGGCGCGGCCAGAGGTAGGTCCGGGCGATGGCCAGCTTCTCCTGGTTGGTGTACCCGTCGAAGCTGATGACCTCCATCCGGTCGAGCAGGGGTCCGGGGATCGTGTCGAGCTGGTTGGCCGTGGCGATGAAGATGACCTGGCTGAGGTCGAGCTCGACGTCGAGGTAGTGGTCCCGGAAGCTGTGGTTCTGGGCCGGGTCGAGGACCTCGAGCAGCGCGGCCGACGGGTCGCCCCGCCAGTCGGCGCCGACCTTGTCGACCTCGTCGAGCAGGATCACCGGGTTCATCGTCCCGGCGTCGCGCAGGGCCCGGACCAGACGTCCGGGAAGGGCGCCGATGTAGGTCCGCCGGTGACCGCGGATCTCCGCCTCGTCGCGGACCCCGCCGAGCGACATCCGGACGAACTCCCGGCCGGTGGCCGCGGCGATCGACTCGCCGATCGACGTCTTCCCGGTCCCCGGGGGTCCGACGAGGGTGAGGATCGCCCCGGAACGCCGGTCGACCTCGATCCCCCGGTCCTGGCGGAGCTTGCGGACGGCCAGGTATTCGGTGATCCGGTCCTTGACGTCCTCGAGGCCGTAGTGGTCGGCGTCGAGGTGGGCCCGGGCGGCCACGGGATCGAGCCGCTCGTCGGAGCGCTTGCTCCAGGGGACGGCGATCAGCCAGTCGAGGTAGCTGCGAATCATGCTTGCCTCACCCGACTGCTCGCCCATTCGCTCGAGCCGGCCGAGCTCCTTGAGGGCCTGCTCGCGCGGGGCCTCGGGCATGTCGGCGGCCTCGATCTTGGCCCGGTACTCATCGGCGACCGAGCTCTCGTCGTCGCCGAGCTCCTTGCGGATCGAGTCCATCTGCTGGCGCAGGAAGTACTCCCGCTGCTGCTTCTGGGCCCCGCCCTCCATGTCCTCGCGGATGCGCTTGCGGACCGACAGCTCGGTCAACCGCTCCTGCTGGAGCTTGACGGCCAGCTCGAGCCGGTCGGTGACGTCCACCGTCTGGAGGAGCTGGACCTTCTGGGCGTAGCTCAGGTCCGGGGAGTACCCGGCCGAGTCGGCCAGGGGGCCGGGCTCGACGATCGCGCGCAGGAAGGCGGCCACCCGGCCGTCGTCCCCGCGGATCTCGAGGATCTCCTCGACCACGGCCCGGTACTCGCGAGCCAGCTCGCGCGTGCGCCCGTCGACCGGGACCGGGTCCGGATGCTCTTCGACCTCGGCCCGGAGCTCTCCGTCCGGGTCAGACACGGCGGCGCCGATCAGTCCCCGGTGGAGGCCGGTCAGGGTCACGCCGTGGGCGCCCACCGGGAGGCGGACGCGCTCCGAGACCTCGGCCACGATGCCGACATCGGCGAACGCCCCGTCGTGGCGGGGGACGAGGACTACCTTCTCATCGGATCCGACGTTGACGGTCAGCGTGATGCCCATGCCCGGGAACACGACGGCGTCTTCGAGCGGAATCAATCTCAACGAGCTCACCTGCATCAACTCCTTCTCCGGCAGCTCGCGACGCTTCTGCGACTCCGGCTCAAGTCTGCTTACCAAACGTAAGGAACTATACCGCGAGATCGTTGCGAGCGCAAGTATCGTCGGTCGCCGGCCGGGCTCGAGCCCCCTCTTGTTGTGGAGCGACACCTCGATGGCTGTGGACCGTTCGCGGTTTGGCAGTGGGACCGGTCGCCACGTGGGCTCGACTTCCGCGCGAAAGGCGCGTTACCAGACGACCGGAACGTCGTACGCGGCGATCGCCGGATCGGCCGTCACGAGCGGAGTCCCGATAGCTCGGGCCTGGGCGACCAGGAGCCGGTCGAAGGGATCGCGGTGATGGAAGGGCATGTCTCGAACCGCCCAGACCTGGCTGCGTGTGATCGAGACGCGGTGAAATCCCACGTCTGCGACGACGTCCGGCAGGTCATCCGGCGCGCGGAGCTTTCCCGTCGATCGTTTGATTGCGATCTCCCAGAGCGAGACGTCGCTCACTCCGAACGATGCAGCATCACGGTTGATCTCTTCGCCAAGCCACACCGGCAGTCGCTCATCCGCCGCGAGCGCCCACAACAGGACCTGCGTGTCCAGAAGCCCCGTGATCACGCGTAGGGGCCCCATTCGGGGCCCAATTCGTCGAAGTCGTCGGCGATCGAGATCTGCCCCTTCAGGGCGCCGATCGGGGACCTCGACGAAGACGGCGGCACGATGGCCACGAGCTTCACCACAGGCTTCTTCCCCCGGCGAATCGTGACGTCCTCCCCGCGTTCGGCTCGCGCGACGAGCTTCGAGAGCTGCGTCTTCGCCTCGCTGATGCTGATCGGCTCACTCATCGCCGGTCGATTCTACCCAGGCCTGGCCAGCCTGGCCAGATCCGCAGTGGCGTTTGACTGACGTCTTACAACCGCGCCGTCCAACGTCATCGTCGCTTTGGTAGTCGGAGCGATCACCTCGCGACGGCGGCTCGGGGCGCGCCGAAGCGCCGCGTACGCCCGACAAGGTCCGCATATCCTCGAAGTGTCTCGCCGCCACGTTCGGCGCGGTCCCGAGTTCCGCGGCGGTGTGATGCTGGAGCGGGGCGATCTCGCCGAAATCCGTACGGGAGGGCTCGGCGCTTCCTTGACCCGAGGGCGAGACGGCCCTACGGTAGGAGCGCTGCTGCGCTGAATTGCTGACGCTGCGACTCCGTGTGAAGGGCGTCAGAAGACCGGGCCCGGAATTTCTCCGCCGTTAGGGTGCCAAATTGCTTCGTCGTGCAAATCCATGGTTCGCGCTGGCGGCTCTGACCCTGACCCTGGTCACAAGTCGTGGCGTGGATTTGGCCTCGGCGGCAACGATTGGGCAGACCGGGGGTACCTACAGTTGCGCCGGGACCGGAGGGGGCGGGGTCTTCGCCTCGCCCGCCTACGTGGTGCCCCCCGGAGGCGGCACGCTTACGAGCTTCTCGTTTCAGTCGCGCCCGGTGGATAGCGGGGCGAAGGCAGATTTCCTTGCGCTGCGCCCGTTCGCGCCGCGGGACGGTGCGCCGTTCGGTGGCTACACCGTGGTTGGTAGGACCGGCATCGTCACGCTCGCGGGCACCGGCCTCGAGGCGTTTCCCGTTGACGTCCCGGTATCGGGGAGCGAGATCCTCGGGACGTGGACGAACCTCCTCCCGTCGTGCCTACGCGCTGATCCCAACGGCTCGATCACGGCCATCAACCCGGGCGCCCGGGGTGACCCCAGTGTTGGTGAGGACCTGATGACCTTGGCGCCGTCTGGGACTCCCGGGTACCTCAACAACGAGTCCGCGCAGTTGACCCCGACTCCTGCGCTGACGGTGGCGTGCGGACACACGCGCGTGGCCCTCGAGACTACCTGTACGGCGACCGTCACCGGCTCGTCCAGTCCGTCAGGAACGGCCATGTTCTCGAGCGACTCGAGCGGCATCTTCGACGCTACGAGTTGCAGCCTCGTCGTGTTCGCACCCAGCCAAGCCCATTGTTCGGTGGGCTATACGCCGACAACCGCCGGGAGCGGATCGCACCGAATCTCGGTGGCCTACTCCGGGGACCTCGACAATGCTCCCAGCAGCGCCTCCACCATGCTCGCGGTCGACCCGGGGCTGAGCACGGCCTCGCTTGTCTGCTCGCCCAGCAGCGTGCCGGTGGGCGGGGCGAGCACGTGCAGCGCGACGGTCACCGGAGTGGCGCCCCCAACCGGCACCGTCGGGTTTGCCACCAACTCGAGCGGTAGCTTCGGCTCGCCGGCGTGCTCACTGGCGTCGCTGGGAGGCAACCAAGCTGTGTGCGCGGTGACGTACACGCCCATCGCCACGGGAAGCGGCTCCCACGCAATCACCGCGACCTACTCGGGTGACGCGAACAACATGCCGACTCAGTCCTCGGCGATGGTTACGATCCAGGCCCCCTCCATGGTCAAGCTTGTCTGCTCGCCGAGCGCCACGACGATCGGCCACGCCACGACCTGTGCGGCGACGGTCACGGGTAAGACCCACATCTCGGGCACGGTGAGCTTCGCCAGTGACTCCTCAGGGACGTTCAGCGCGATGAGCTGCACGCTCGCGTTGCTTGGCGGCAACCAGGCCCGCTGCGGGGTTTTCTACACGCCGTCCAGGAGCGGCACCCACGCGATCACGGCCCACTATTCCGGCGACACCGTGAACGCCGCCGGTGTGGGCTCGGCCAACGTCACAGTCCCCGGCCGCCAGACCACCACGACAGTCTCGTGTACGCCGGGCACGGTCAACGTCGGGACGGCGAGCACGTGTACCACTACGGTGTCCGCGCTCGAAGGCACCCCTACCGGACAGGTGGCGCTCGCGCGCAACTCGAGCGGCGCCTTTAGCGCCACGACTTGCACGCTTGTGTCCGCCGGTGCCAGCTCCGCGTCGTGTTCGGTCACCTACACCCCCGGCGCGGTCGGTTCCGGCGCTCACAAGATCTACGCCAGCTACGCCGGCGACGCCGGCCACGATGCCAGCACCGGCAGCACGACGATCAACGTGAAATGACGCTCCGGCCCGGCTCACGCCCGGGTCGAGCGTCAGGTCGGAGCGGTATCGTCGCGGTTTGCCGCCGGTCGGGTCATTTCCAGGCGCCCAGGCGCCCCTCGTGGGCCGCGACCGCGAGCTTGACCGCGTCCAGGGCGCCCTCGATGACGTGATCGCCGGCTCCCGCCGCGTCGTGCTGGTCAGCGGCGAGCCCGGGATTGGCAAGACACGGCTCATCGAGGAGCTCGCGGCGCTCGCCGAGGATCAGGGAGCCCTGGTCTCGTGGGGGCGTGTCGATGACCTCGACGGGGCCCCGCCGTACTGGCCGTGGCTGCAGGTACTCGACGGCGTGCTCGAGCGCGCCGACCCCGACATCGTCCGGGGCGCGCTCGCGGGCGACGCCGGCACGATCAGCGCGATCGCGCCGGGGGTGGCCCTCCTCGTCGCTGCCGATGTCCCGGCGCAGCCGCCGGTCGACCCGGTCGGGGCTCGCTTTCGTCTGCACCAGGCGGTTGGCGGGTTCCTCCGGCGGGTCAGCGATGGGCGTCCACTCGTCGTGGTTCTCGACGACATCCACTGGGCCGACGTGTCATCGCTCGAGCTCGTCCGCTTCGTCGCCGCCGACCAGACCGCCGCCCCGCTCCTGCTGGTCCTCACCTACCGCACCGTCGACGGCGGCGACTCTGGCCTACTCGACGACCTGCTCGGCTCGCTCGCCCGGCTGCCGACGCTCGAGCGGATCGTGCTCGACGGGCTGACCGAGCCCGAGGTCGGGCGGTTCATGGCCCAGACGGTCGGCCTGCGGCCGCGCCGCGGCGCGGTCGCCAGCGTCTACGCCCGCACGGACGGAAACCCGTTCTTCGTCGCCGAGCTCGCCCGGCTGCTGCACAGCGACGGGCTCCTGCACGACGTGACCGGCCAGGAGGACGCCGTGCCCGTCGGGGTTCGCGCCGTCATCCGTCGGCGGCTGTCCCGGCTGGGGGATGAGACCCGCGAGGCGCTCGTACTCTGCGCCGACCTCTGGCGCAACTTCGACCTGAGGACGCTGGCGGCTTCCAGCGAGTGCACCGAGCTCGCCGCCGCCGAGCTCCTTCAGCCGGCCTTGGCCGCCGGGCTCGTGCTGGTCGACGGAGCCCACGCCCGGATGCGGTTCTCGCATGCGCTCGTCCGCGACACGATCTACGCCGAGACCGGCCGGCTGCGCCGCGCGACGCTGCACGCACGGGCGGGTGCAGCGCTCGAGCGACTGGGCGACCTCGGTGCGTCCCAACTCGCCGAGATCGCCTTGCACTTCTTTCATGCCGCCCCCGTACTCGGTCCTGAGCGGGGGCTTGCGTACACGCTGCGGACGGCGAGCGCCGCCGAGGCGGCGCTGGCCTACGAGCGCGCCGAGCGCGACCTCCGCCGCGCC
>JAXDHK010000085.1:0-13041 GCA_034664545.1 Solirubrobacteraceae bacterium | reverse complement strand
GGGTTGTAGCGGGCATAGCGGCGCCAGAGCCGGCGGGGCTCGTGGCCGAGCCGGTAGGTCCACTCGAGACCGAGGCTCTGCATCCAGGCCGGGGCCTGGGGAATCAGGCCGGCGTGGAAGTCGAAGGCGGCGCCCACGCCGATCAGCATGGGGACCTCGAGGCGCTCGCGCAGACGGCCCATCCACTTCTCCTGCTTGGGTTGGCCGGTCCCGACCCAGACGACGTCGGCCCCGGAGGAGTTGATCTGGTCGACGATCCAGTCGTCCTCGGCCGGGGTCGGGGGGGTGAAGGGAGGCGCGTAGCCGCCGACGATGCGGATGCCCGGATACCGGTCGCGCAGGTTCTGGGCCAGCTGGACGAGCGCCCCCTGGTTGCGGCCCCCGTAGAGGTACATGCGCAGCCCGGTCGCCGCCGCCCGCTCGCAGTACCGGGCCATCAGCTCGGGCCCGTAGACCCGGGAGGACCCGTCGGTGTGGCCGAGGGCGTGGAGCGCCCAGACGAGGGGTTGGCCGTCGGGGACGGCGAGGGTCGCGCCGAGGACCGCCTCGCGGGTGGCCTGGTCCTCCTGGGCGACCATCACGAGATGGACGGCGGCGGCGGTCAGGTATCCGCGCGAGCCGCTGGCGATCATCGCGTCGATCCAGTCCATCGTCCCTTCGTAGTTCGAGAGGGCGAGCGGGATCCCGAGCACGTCGGCCTGGGGGAGCGGACGGGGCACGGGGGGGAGGGGAGGGGAGACGGTGGTCATTTGTCGGCCTATGTAGTGATAGAACGCGCTCCAACGCCGAAAGTGTCGGAGAAATCCGCCGGGACGCCGGACTAGACTCCCCGAGCCCATGGTCCCGCCCCAGAAATCGGCACCCGGCGTCCGTGTCGGCATCATCGGTCTCGGCTACGTCGGGCTCCCGCTCGCCGTGGCCTTCGCCCGGGCCGGGGCCGAGGTGATCGCCGTCGACGTCGACCCCCGGAAGATCGAGGCGATCGGGGCCGGGCGCTCCTACATCGAGGACGTCGATTCGGCCGAGCTCGCCGAGGTCGGCGGGGCGATCGAGGCGACCACCCACTACGGGAGACTGGCCTCGGCCGACGCCATCCTGATCTGTGTCCCGACGCCGCTGACCGGAAACCGGGAGCCGGAGCTGACCCCGCTGATCGACGCGGTCCGCGGGCTGGCCGACGTGATCCGACCCGGTCAGCTGATCGTGCTCGAGTCGACGACCTATCCGGGCACGACGCGCGAGCGGGTCCAGCCCCTGCTCGAGGAGTCGGGCCTGGCCGCCGGGCGCGACTTCCATCTCGCCTTCTCGCCCGAGCGGGTCGATCCCGGGCGGACCGACTTCACGCTGCGGACCACGCCCAAGGTGGTCGGCGGGTTGACCGAGGCGTGCGGTGACCGGGCCGAGGAGCTCTACGACATCGTCTGCGACACCATCGTCCGGGTCTCGACCCCGGAGGCGGCCGAGCTCTCCAAGCTGCTCGAGAACATCTTCCGGTCGGTGAACATCGCGCTCGTCAACGAGCTCGCCCTCCTGACCGACCGGATGGGCATCGACATCTGGGAGGTGATCGACGCGGCCTCGAGCAAGCCCTACGGGTTCATGCGCTTCGAGCCCGGGCCGGGGATGGGCGGCCACTGCCTGCCCGTCGACCCGTTCTACCTGTCGTGGCGGGCCCGGGAGTTCGACATGTCGACGGAGTTCATCGAGCTGGCCGGGAAGATCAACCAGCAGATGCCCTACCACTGCGTGAGCAAGGTCGAGCGTGCGCTCAACGACCGGGGCCGGGCCGTCCGGGGGGCGCGGATCGCCCTGCTCGGGGTCAGCTACAAGCCCGGGGTCGCCGACGTCCGGGAGTCGCCGGCGCTCAAGATGATCGCGCTCCTCATGGGCCTGGGCGCCGACCTCGTCTACCACGACCCGCACGTCGCGGCGCTCCCCGAGTTCGACCTGCGCTCGACCCCGCTCGAGGAGGCGCTCGACGGGGCCGACCTGGCGATGATCGTCACCGCCCACAAGGGTGTCGACTACGACGGCCTGGCCGCGCTCGTCCCGTGCGTCATCGACCTCCGGGGGGTCACCCGCGCCCGCGGGGTCGCGAACGTCCGGCGGCTGTGACGCCGGAGGTCTCGGTCGCCGTGGCCGGACTCGGGTACTGGGGGCCGAACCTGGCGCGGAACTTCGACGGCTTGGCCGGGTGCGAGCTGCGCTGGTGCTGCGACGGAGATCCCGCCGTCCGGGCCCGGCTCGAGCCGACCCTCCGGGGGGCGCGGTTCACCGACTCGCTCGACGAGGTCCTCGCCGACCCGACGCTCGACGCCGTCGTCCTGGCCACCCCGGTCAAGACCCACGCCGACCTGGCCGTCCGGGTGCTCGGCGCCGGCAAGCACTGCTTCGTCGAGAAGCCGCTCGCCCAGTCGGTCGCCGACGCCGAGCGGGTGGTCGAGGCGGCGGCGGCGGCGGACCGGATCCTGATGGTCGGGCACCTGCTCGAGTACCACCCCGGGGTGCGCAAGCTCAAAGAGCTCGCGCGGGACGGCGAGCTCGGCGCGATCCACTACATCTACTCGAACCGCCTGAACCTCGGGCAGCTCCGGGTCGACGAGAACGCCCTGTGGAGCCTCGGCGCCCACGACGTCTCGGTGCTCCTCCACCTCGCCGGCGAGGAGCCCTACGAGGTCGACGCCCGGGGCGAGGCCTACATGCGCGAGGGGATCGAGGATGTCGTCTTCGCCTTCCTGCGGTTTCCGTCGGGCCTGGCCGCCCACATGCACCTGAGCTGGCTCGACCCCCACAAGGAGCGCCGGTTCACGGTGGTCGGGTCACGGCGGATGGCGACCTTCGACGACATGGCCCTCGACCGGAAGCTGACGATCTACGACAAGGGCTTCGACGAGAAGGCCGAGAGCTACGGGGAGTACATCACCCGGTCGGGGGACGTGACGAGCCCCCGGATCCCCAACACCGAGCCGCTGCGCCTCGAGTGCGAGCACTTCGTCGAATGCGTCCGCGAGGGCCGCACGCCGGTCTCCGACGGGGCCTCGGGGCTGCGGGTGGTGCGCGTGCTCGAACGCCTCCAGGGCGCCCTGGCCGCCTCCCGGCGATGAGCCTGCGCCCCGACGACCGGGCCCCCGGGCTCCATCTGGGCGAGGGGGTCGAGATCGGCCGGGACGTCGAGTTCGGGACGCACGTCAGCGTTCACGCCGGAACGGTGATCGGCGACGGATGCACGATCGAGGACGGCGCCGTGCTCGGGAAGCGCCCCCGCCTCGCCCGCCACTCGAGCGCCGCCGGCGCCCCGCTCGACGGACTTCGGCTCGGTCGGCGGGTGACGGTCTGCGCCGGGGCGATCGTGTTCGCCGGGGCGGTGATCGGCGACGAGGCGATCCTCGGCGACCAGTCCTACGTCCGGGAGCGGACGATCGTCGGCGAGGGGAGCGTGGTCGGTCGGGGGAGCGTGCTCGACAACGACGTCCGGGTCGGGGCCCGGGTGCGCATCCAGACGAGCGTCTACGTCACCGCCGGCTCGGTGATCGAGGACGACGTCTTCGTCGGACCGGGGGTCTGCACGACCAACGACGACACGATGTCCCGCCACGGCGCCGACCATGAGCTCCGGGGGGCGACGCTCCGTCGGGCGTGCCGGATCGGCGGGGGCAGCGTGCTCGTGCCGGGGGTCGAGGTCGGCGAGGAGGCGTTCGTCGCGGCCGGGGCGCTCGTCACCCGCGACGTCCCGGCCCGGGCCGTCGTGATGGGGGCTCCCGCCCGGGTCGTGCGCGAGGTCCCCGACGAGGATCTGCTCGAGCGCTGGCGCTGAGTCGTGATCGCCCGGGGTCCGTCCGCCCCCCGACCGATGGATCCCGACGTTCGTCCAGGCGCTCACGCCGGCGGGCATTCGTGCCGAGGAGAGGGTCATGGGACCCATTCACGGTCGCGTCACGGCAGCGGTGCTGACCTACGACGGTCGCGATCTGCTCGAAGGGATGCTGCCGAGCCTCGCTGCCCAGGACCTCGACGAACTCGAGGTCGTCATCGTCGACAACGGGTCGACCGACGGGACCGCGGACTGGCTGCGCGAGACCTGGCCCGAGTTCAAGGTCATCCGGCTCGAGGAGAACCGTGGAGTCACCGCCGCCCTCAACGTCTGTCTGGGCGCCGGGGCGGGCGAGTTCGTGGCCCTGCTCAACAACGACGTCGAACTGGATCCTCGCTGCCTCGGCGAGCTGCGCGCCGCCCTCGGCGCCTGTCCCCAGGCCGGGGTGGCCGCGGCGAAGCTCATCCAGTTCGATCGGCGCGACCATCTCGACGGAACCGGAGATCTCTACTTCTGGGGTGGCGAAGCTCAGCGTCGGGGGCAGGGCGAGCTGGACCTCGGACAGTATGAGGATGCCGAGGACGTCTTCGGCGCGTCGGGCGCCGTCGCCCTGTATCGCCGCAGCGCGATCGCGGTGGTCGGTGACTTCGACGAGCGATTCCATGCCCTCCGCGAGGACGTCGACTGGTCATTCCGGGCGCAGCTCGCCGGATTTCGCTGCCGATACGTGCCCACGGCCGTCGCCCACCACATGGGAAGCGCGACGATCGGAACCGGGGCGACTGACTTCGTGCTCTACCACAACTGGCGCAACGGGATCTGGACCATCGCCAAGAACTACCCGATCGCCTCGCTGGCCCGGCACCTGCCCTCGATCCTCCTCGTCCAGGCCCGGAACCTTGCCATTGCCACGAGGCGGCACAAGGCGGGGCTCTGGTTTCGGGCGTGGCGGGACGCTCTGCGCGGGCTACCGGTCATGCTCCGCCGCCGCCGAGGGATTCAGGCCGCCCGGACGGCGACCGTGCGGGATCTCGAACGGGCGGTGGCCGCCGGACAGCCGTCCCGAAGCCGGCGGCCCCAGCTCGCGATGGGCGGGCGACGCCAATTGCCACCAGCCGGTCCCGAGCGCGCCCAGCGCGGTGCCCCGATCGTCGTGGCCGGCGGTCACTGACTCGGGGTCGCCCGCCGCGAACTCGGTTCGGCCCCGGCGTTCGCGCGCGCCGATCACGCCGAGATGCGCGCCCGCCAGTCGGCGATCGCGGCGCGGACGTGGCCGTCGGCGATGCGCTGGGCGCGCATGTCGGCGGCGTACTCGGCGGCCGACTGGAGGGCCGCGAGCATGAACCGCAGGCTCCGGTCCGTCTCGTCGTAGAAGGCGATGAGCTGGACGAGCGCCTCCTCGGTGAGGACGGCCGTCGCCTCGCCGCTCACGTCGTGCTGGAGCAGGCGGTTGGCGACGATCGCCGCCAGGGCGTCCCGGGCGTGGTTCTCGTCGAGCGCCGGGATCTCGACCAGGCGCATCCCGGCGGCCAGATCGGCGAACGCGTCGCACGCCCGGAAGGCGTCCTGAATGGCGATCAGGCAGGGTGCCTGGACCTCGTGGACGAAGGCGTGGACGGGCCCGGCGAGGAAGGCCGACGCGACGTCGGCGCGGTCGGCGCCGCCGACCGCGGCTTCGGTGTCCTCCAGGACGAAGACGGGCTGAAGCTCCCGGGCGACGAGGATGGTGATCAGGCGCTCGAGGCCGGCGAGTCGCTCGGCCGCGAGCCGGTTGGCGGTGAGATCCTCGCGGAGCGTCGACAGCTCGGCGTGGACCTGGGCCGGGATCACCCCGCCCCCGAGGGTCCCGCGCCGCAGGCCGCCGGGACTCCGCTGCTGGGTGCTGGTGTCCGAGCGGGCTCGCTCGAGCGTCTCGCGCTGGTAGCGCTCGAGCTCGATGTCGTCGAGCGCCTGGCTGAGCGCCACGGCGGCGACGACCGAGGTGCTCGTCGGGTCGTCGGCCCCGGTGACCGGCACGCGCAGGGCCAGGTGGGTATCGGGAAGGTGGGCGCAGACGTGGGCGATCAGGCTCGACTTCCCGGCGCCCCGAGGGCCGAGCACCCCGACGGCGGTGTCGTCACCGGTGACCGCGGTCAGGGCGGCCGCCTCGAAGCTCTCGCGCCCGAGCAGGAGGTCGAAGGGGACGTGGTCGACGGCCAGCTGGCTGAAGTGCCCCCGCGGGCGGAACACGCCCTGGGCGGCGATCAGCTCGATCAGCTCGACGGTCACCCAGGCAGGGCGGGGCGGTAGACGACCCGTGGGCGGCCCGGCCCGTCCGGGCGCTCGTCCTCGACGGTCACGAGGTCCTTGGCCAGGAGCTGGCGCAGCAGCTGGGTCAGACGCGACCGGGTCACCCCGAGCGTCCGCTGGAGGTCCCCGTCGGACGGGCTGGCCTGGCCCCGATCGAGGAGCTCGGCCATGAGGATCCCGGCCGGACGGCCCTGCTCGGCCGCCCGCTCGACCAGCCGCCCGCGTTCGTCGAGCGCGGCGGCTGGGTCGCGATCGTGGACCACGGCGTCGCTGAGGGCGCGCAGGGCCTGGCGGGGGTTGCCGTTCGCGCCGGTCGCCGCCCCGAGGAGGAGCTCGCGCGGCCACGCCCCGGCATCGGCTCGCTGGGCGAGCAGCTCGACCAGCTCGTCGGTCGGCCACGGGTCGACGGGGATGACCGCGTCGAAGAACGCGTCGGCCGGGGGCTTGAGCGCGCTCGCCCGGTCCGTGTCCTCGAGCGCCACCACCCACCGATGCTCCTGCTGCCAGAGCACGTCGCGCATCCGCCCGAAGAGCCCGTAGACGGCCGCGGCCGACGAGGACGAATCGACGAGGACGGTGGACGGGTCCGCCCGCCCGATCTCCCGAAGCATCGAGGCCAGCTCGCGCGACGCGCCCCCGACCGGAGCGGCGGCGTCTCGACGCGGGGACTCGGCGGCGGCGCTCGCCTCCCCGACCAGCGCATCCCGGATCCGAGCCGCCAGCTCGAGTACGTCGGCGACCGCGGTCGCATCGACGAACGTCACCCGCTCGGCGCTACCCTCACGCAGGGTCAGCTGCAGCTGGCGCAGGAGGGTCGTCTTGCCCACTCCCCGCGGCCCGACGACCGCGACGTTGAGGTGGCGCTCCACCGCACGGAGGATCGGATCCCACGCCGGCGGACTGCGAAACAGCCGGGAGTCTCCGAGATTATCGTAGAGGGGACGGGAGCCCAAGAGCATCTAACGGATCTTACAGTAAGAAACGTTACGGAGTTCCGGGCTACCCACCCCGAGCGACGCATGGTCTAGCCTCCCGGGCCGTGCGCGCTCCGGCCTGGCTCCCCGACCGCTCCGAGGTCTCACTGCTCGTGCGCCGGGCGGCCCACACCGCCCGGGCGCTCGCCGGCTCCCTCGAGACCCCGCGCGAGGTCTTCCTGGCCGTGTCCGAGCTCGCCCACCGGCGGGGCGGCGATCGGCCGGCCCTCGCCGACGACGCCCCCCTGACCGGCTTCGAGCTCCGGGCCTTCTCGCAGAACGGCGAGGACGGGGTCCTCGTCGAGCTTCTCCGTCGGGCCGGCGACGGCGGCCGGTTCTTCGTCGAGTTCGGCGCCGGCGACGGGACCGAGAACAACTCGGTGTTCCTGGCCGACGTCCTCGGCTGGTCCGGGTTCTTCGTCGAGGGCGATCCCGCCCAGGCCGCCCGGCTCGCGGCCAAGTACCGGGGCACCCGGGTGCGGACGGCCACCGCCCTGATCACCCCCGAGACCGTCGACGACGTGTTCGATGCCGCCGGAGTCCCCCCCGAGCCCGACGTCCTGAGCATCGACGTCGACGGGGACGACTACTGGATCTGGCGCGGCCTCCACCGCCACCGGCCGCGCATCCTGGTCATCGAGTACAACGCCGCCCTCGGCACCGACCGTGCCCTCGTCCAGCCCGACGATCGGGACGACTCGTTCGACCAGACGAGCTACGGCGGGGCGTCGATCGCCGCGCTGCGGGCGCTCGGGGTGGAGAAGGGGTACCGCCTCGTCCACACCGAGTTGACCGGCAACAACGCGTTCTTCGTGCGGACCGACCAGCCGGGCACCTATCCCGACCCCGAAGCCGTTCCCCTCCGGCCGCCCAACTACTACCTCAACGGCGCCGGGAGGCCGGATCCCCCGGCCCCGCGCGGCTACGTCGACCTCGCCTGAGCTGAGTCCACCCCCCGCCGGCTCAGCCGCGGGCCGCGGCCACCACGGCATCGACCGCCGCCCGGTCGAGCACCGGGCTCATCGGGATCGCCAGATGGGTACGCGCCGCCTCGTCGGTCCCGGGCAGCTCGACCGCCTGGCGCAGGCCCGGCTGGCGATGGATCGGCGTCCGGTAGTAGCCCCGGCAGCCGATGCCACCGGCGCCGAGCGCCCCCGCCAGGGCGTCGACCCGGGGGCTGCGGACCACGAAGAGGTGCCACGCCGGACGGCTCCCCGGGGTCGGGCGCGGCAGGACGGCGAGCTCGCCGAGACCGGCGTCGGCGTAGTGGGCCCCGGCGGCCCGCCGGCCGTCGGCCCAGGCGTCGACGTGGGGGAGTTGGACGCGGAGGATGGCCGCCTGGAGCTCGTCGAGCCGGGAGTTGTAGCCGACCTGCTCGTGCACGACCTTGTCGCGCGAGCCGTGGAAGCGGAGCATCCGGGCGCGCTCGGCGATCTCGGCGTCCCCGGTGACGATCGCTCCCCCGTCGCCGAAGCACCCGAGGTTCTTCGAGGGGAAGAACGAGAACGTCGCCGCCTGCCCGAGGGCTCCCGGCCGGCCGGCGGTCGACGTCGACCCCACGGCCTGGGCCGCGTCCTCGAGCACCGGCACGCCGAGCGCGGCGATCTCGGCCACCGGCGCGAGGTTGCCGAACAGGTGGACGGCGACGACGGCCTTCGTGCGCGGCGTGAGCGCGGCCCGGACCGTCTCCGGGGTGACGCAGAACGTCTCCGGGTCGATGTCGCAGAACACGATCCGGGCCCCGGTCGGCGGGACGGCCTCGGCGGTGGCATAGAAGCTGAACGACGGGACGACGACGTCGTCACCCGGACCGACCCCCATCGCCCGCAGGGCGATCGTGATCGCCTCGGTCCCGTTGGCCACCCCGACGGCGTGCTCGGCCCCGCAGAAGGCGGCGAACTCGCGCTCGAAGGCGGCGACCTCGGGGCCCAGGATGTACCGCCCGGCGTCGAGCACCCGGGCCACGGCCGCGGCGATCTCCCCGCGCAGCGGGGCGAGCGGCGCCGCGGTGTCGAACAGCGGCACGTTCACCCGCCGGGAGTCTGGCAGACCGGCCTCCCACCGGGGGGCGCACTATCCTGCGGTCGCGTGAAGGCGGTGATCCTCGCCGGCGGTCTCGGCTCCCGACTGGCCGAGGAGACCGCCCTGCGGCCGAAGCCGATGGTCGAGATCGGCGGGAAGCCGATCCTCTGGCACGTGATGAAGATCTACGCCGCCCACGGCATCACCGAGTTCGTCATCTGCCTCGGCTACAAGGGGTACGTGATCAAGGAGTACTTCGCCAACTACGGCCTCCACAGCTCGGATGTCTCCTTCGACCTCGCCACCGGGACGATGCAGGTCCACCGCTCGGAGACCGAGCCCTGGCGGGTGACCCTCGTGGATACCGGCGCCGAGACCCAGACCGGGAGCCGCCTGCGCCGGGTGATGTCCTACGTCGAGGACGAGGAGGACTTCTGCTTCACCTACGGCGACGGACTCGCCGACATCGACATCACCGCGCTGATCGCCTTCCACCGGGCTCAGGCCACCCTGGCGACGGTGACCGCCGTCCAGCCCCCGGGTCGCTTCGGCGCGCTCGACATCGACGGCGACCGGGTCGACGCGTTCCGGGAGAAGCCGCTCGGCGACGGAGCCTGGACCAACGGCGGGTTCTTCGTCCTCAAGCCGGGGGTGGCCGGCTACCTCGGGGAGGGGTCGGACGTGGTCTGGGAGCAGGATCCGGTTCGCGGCCTGGCGCGTGACCGGCAGCTTGCGTCGTATCGCCATCGCGGCTTCTGGCAGCCGATGGACACCGTCCGCGATCGCAACGTGCTCGAGCACCTCTGGGCATCCGGTCGGCCGCCCTGGCGGAGCTGGGCGTGAGCCGGGTACCGCCGCCGACCCCCGGGGAGGGGATCGCCGGCCCGGCCTCGGTGCGGCCCGGGTTCTGGCGCGGGCGCCGGGTGCTCCTCACCGGCCACACGGGCTTCAAGGGCTCCTGGCTCTCCCTCTGGCTCCAGCGGATGGGCGCCGAGCTGACCGGGTTCGCGGCCGGCGTCCCGAGCGACCCGTCGCTGTTCGTCCTGGCCCGGGTCGCCGACGGGATGCGCAGCATCGACGGCGACGTCCGTGACCACGAGGCTCTCGCCCGGTCGCTCGCCGCCGCCGAGCCGGAGATCGTGATCCACATGGCCGCCCAGCCCCTCGTCCGCCGCTCGTTCGCCGAGCCCCGGCTGACCTACGAGACCAACGTGATGGGGACGGTCAACCTGCTCGACGCCGTCCGGGGCGCCGGCGGGGTCCGGGCGGTGGTCAACGTCACGACCGACAAGTGCTACGAGAACCGCGAGTGGGAGTGGGGCTACCGGGAGGATGAGCCGATGGGCGGCCACGACCCGTACGCCAGCTCGAAGGCCTGCTCGGAGCTCGTCACGAGCGCCTACCGGCGGTCCTTCTTCTCCTCGCCCGACGCCGCCCGGCTGGCCTCGGCCCGGGCCGGGAACGTGATCGGCGGCGGCGACTGGGGAGAGGACCGCCTGGTGCCCGACCTCGCCCGGGCGGCCGCCGCCGGGCGCGAGCTGCGCCTGCGCAACCCCAACTCGATCCGCCCCTGGCAGCACGTGCTCAACCCGCTCGGCGGATACCTCCTCCTCGCCCAGTCGCTCTGCGAGTCCCCGGCCCACGCCGGCGCCTGGAACTTCGGCCCCCCCGAGGACGACGCCTGCCCGGTCAGCTCGGTCGTCGAGCGGCTCGCCGCCCGCTGGCCCGGCGAGGTGGGCTGGGCGACCGACGAGGGACCCCATCCCCACGAGGCGCGCTACCTCAAGCTCGACTCCTCGCGCGCCCGCCAGCGCCTCGGCTGGCGCCCGACCGTCCGCCTCGACGACGCCCTCACCAGCATCGCCGACTGGCACCGGGCGCTCGCCGACCGAGCCGACATGCGCGCCGTCACGCTCGCGCAGATCGACGCCCTCGCCGGCGGCTAGGG
Source organism: Solirubrobacteraceae bacterium (assembly GCA_034664545.1). Taxonomy (GTDB): domain Bacteria; phylum Actinomycetota; class Thermoleophilia; order Solirubrobacterales; family Solirubrobacteraceae; genus Palsa-513. The sequence continues at coordinate 1,997 of JAXDHK010000085.1, read as the reverse complement.
TCGCGGCGGCCCGGCTCGTGCGAGGCCTCCCCGGGCGGGCGCGGTGGCAGGGGCCGGCCATCGTCCTCGGTCTCCTCGCCACGGCGCTGGTGCTCGTCTACCCGGCGGTCCTCGGCGGCCGGGTCCTCGCCCCCGAGGACATCCTGCTCTTCCAGCCGCCGCTCCAGTCGGTGCGCCCGGCCGGGCTCCTGCACCCGTCGAACTACCTGCTCCCCGACGCGGTCGAGGTCTTCCACCCCGACCTCCAATGGGCCCGGTCGATGCTCCGCGGCGGCCACCTCCCGCTCTGGGACCCCGACATCTTCGCCGGGTGGCCCCTGCTCGCCTCCCAGCAGACGGCGCTCCTCTTTCCGCTCACCTTCCTCGCCTACGCCCTGCCCTTCTGGTTCGCCCTCGGCCTGATCGTCGTCCTCAAGGTCTTCCTGGCCGCCTGGGGGGTGTGGCTCCTCTGCCGGGCCCTCGGCCTCCGGGCCGCCCCGGCCTGGCTCGGAGCCGTCAGCTACGGCCTGGGCACCTACTTCGTCGTCTGGCTCGACCACCCCCAGACCAGCGTCTGGCTCATGCTCCCGTGGCTCGTCCTCGCCGTCCGGCGGGTCACCCGGCGGGGCGACCGCCGGTCGGTGGCCCTGCTCGCGGCCGCCGTCGGCCTCACCTTCCTCGGCGGCCATCCGGAGAGCGTGGTCATCGTCGGCCTGCTCGTCCTCGGGTTCGCCGCCCAGGAGCTGGTCGGCCGGGGGAGAGGGGTGGTGCTCGCCGGATCGCGCCGCCGGACGATCCTCCGCCTGCTCGCCGGGGTCGTGCTCGGAGGCCTGTGCGGCCTGGTCGTCCTCGCCCCGTTCGTCGAGCAGCTCGGGCAGTCGGTCGACATCGCCCGCGGCGGGACGAACCTTCCCGACCGGGCGCTCCTCAGCCTCTTCCTCCCCGACCTCTGGGGCCGCCCCGACTCCGGCGCGGTGACCGGCGGTCCGCTCAACTACGCCGAGCGGACGATCTACGTCGGGGCACTCCCCCTCCTGCTGGCGCTCGCCGGCCTCTGGGGCGCCCGCCGGCGCGAGCAGTGGTTCCTCGCGGCCGCCCTCCTCGGGGCACTCGTCCTCGCCGTCCACGTCCCCGGGCTCGGAGGGCTGCCCCGGCTTCCCCTCCTGGTCGACATCTCGCTCCCCCGGGCGCTGGTCCTCGCCTCCTTCTGCCTGGCCGTGCTGGCCGCCTACGGCCTCGAGAGCTTCCTCGACGGCGACCCCCGACATCGCCGGCGGATGCTCCAGATCGCGACCGCGCTCGCCCTCCTCCCGGTGGCCTGGGCCGCCGCCCGCACCGGCGTCCTCGGGCGATTGCCCGTCTTCGGCGACCTGGCCCCCAGCCTGTGGGGCGGCCGGTCGACCGGCCGGGCGGGCGAGGCCGCGGCCCTGACCCGCTGGATCCTCGCCGCCGCCGGCGGCCTCGGTCTCCTGCTCCTGCTCGGACGCGGACGGCGTCGGGTGCTCGTGCTGGTGGCGCTCCTCGCCTGGTGCACGCTCGACCTCGAGGCCCTCGACCACGGCTACCAGCCGGCCGTCTCCCAGACCGCCGCCCAGCCACCTCCGACGCCCTCACTCGTCGCGGCGCGGGCCGTCCAGGGCCACGGCCGGGTGGCCGGGCTCGGGCGCTACCTCGTGCCGAACGTCGGCCAGCGCTACGGGCTGCGCGACGTCCGGGGCCACGAGCTCCCGGCCGACCTCCGCTACCGCCGCCTGTTCGCCGGGCTCGGCGGATCGGGGTTCCAGGCCACGCGCCTCTACACCAACGCCAAGACCGGCCGGCTCCTCGACGCCTTCGGCGCCGGCGTCTTCATGACCGGCCCGACCCTCCGCCCGGCCCTGCCGCAGCTCCGGCTCGTCGCCGCCTCCCCGGACGGCCGGGTCTACCGCAACACGACGGCCCTGCCCCGCGCCTACCTGGCGAGCGACTGGAGGCCGGTGGCCGACCGGCCGGCGGCGCTCGCCGCCACCCTCCACAGC
>JAXDHK010000084.1:0-4561 GCA_034664545.1 Solirubrobacteraceae bacterium | reverse complement strand
CCCGGCGCTTGCCGTTGCCGTTTCCGTCGGCCGCGGCGCCGGCCGGGGTGGACGCGGCCTTGGCCCCCGCGCGCGGGGCCCGGGGGCGGCGGGCCGCCGGCTTCGCCTTGGCGGCCGGGCGCTCGGGGACGACCTCGGCGAGGGCGCTCGCCGCCGCCTCGAGCTGGCGGTACTCCTCGACCAGGGGCGCGAGCTCACGCAGGCGGTCCCCGATCTCATGGCGCTTCTGTTCCAGAAAATCGCTCACTGACCCTCCTCGGGTTTGTCCCAGATGCACGTGCGGCTGACGGTGGGGAGGAATCCGGGCCCGCTCCTGGTGCCCCGCCATCGACCCAAAGGCGCCGGTGCTCTCCGCCGTGTAGACAACATAGCGCCACCGGCGGTCATATCCTTAATTTCTTCATCGCCACACGCCCGACCCGGGGATGTCACGGCCGGATCGGGGCTCCCTCTGGCACGTGAGTGCCTTCACCCCGGCTCGGCGCCGGGTGCGGTTAACCCCTCGGGTGCTCGAGCAGGGACTTCAGCTTCGTGAGTGACCGGTTGGCCTCGCGTTCGGGGATCCCGCCGACCAGGGCCCTCCCGGCCAGGGCGCCGAGGGGCCCGAGCGGGGCGCGGAACTCGTTGCTGTACGCGAACCGGGTTGCTCCGTTCTCCGGACTCAGCCGGTACTCGATCCAGGCCCGGGAGCGCGCGGGCCCCTGCCCCTCCCAGACGGCGCGCCGCTGGGGCTCGCACGCCGCCAGCTTCCAGCGGACCCGGAACTTGGCACCGTGGAGGTGAATCGTCTGGGTCATGCGAAACCCGACCCGGGCCGGGCCGCCCGAGATATCGGTCACCTCGCAGTGGATGGTGACCCACTCGGCGAGGCGCCGGGGATCCATCACCGTCGCCCACACCGACTCGGGCGGGGCGTCGATCAGGGTGTCGGCGTGGACCGCGGTCATGGGATGAACCTACCGAGCCCGCAGGGGCTCGCGCTTTTCCCACTCGCGCAGGGCGTGCTCGACGGCCGCCCGGTACCCGTGGAGGCGGACCCCGAGGAGGGCCCGGGCGGGGGCGTCGTCGGCCAGGAGGTCGGTGGCGAGGCTCTCCATCAGCGGCCCGGCCAGCGCCAGCTCCTCCCCGGCGATCCGGGCGGCCACGACGCTGGTCACCGGCGTCAGGGCGAAGCCGAGCCGGACGGCCGGGCGGCGGACGAGCATCGCCTCGGCGACCTGCTCGATCATCGCCCCGTAGGAGAGCGTGTCCCGGCCGGCGAGGTCGAGCGTCCGCCCCCCGACCGGTCCGATGGCGGCGAGCGCCAGGTACTCGAGCATGTCGCGCTCGTCGAGCGGCTGGGTCCGGTGGTCGCGCCAGCTGGGCAGGGCGAGCACGGGCAGGCGCTCGACCAGCCGCACGAGGAAGCGGAACGACCGCGACCGGGCGCCGACGATGATCGACGCCCGCAGGGCCACCGAGTCGGGGACCGCCCCGACCAAGATTCCCTCGACGGCCAGCCGGCTGCGCAGGTGGGTCGAGACCGGGCCCCCGCCGGTCGGGACCAGGCCACCGAGGTAGACGATCCGCCGGACCCCGGCCGCGGTCGCCGCCGCGGCGAAGCGCTCCGCCGCTCGGAGCTCGCGCCCGGCGAACGAGCCCGCCTCGGAGGCCGGCTCCATCGAGTGGATCAGGTAGTAGGCGACCTCGGCTCCGTCGAGCGCCTCGGCCAGCCCCGCCCCGGTCAGGGCGTCGCCGGCGTGGACCGCGACCCCCAGCCGCGGGTCGACGCGCCGGGGGTCGCGAGCCAGCCCGTGGAGGTCGTGCCCCTCGCCGTTCAGACGCCGGGCCAGGGCGGCGCCGACGAACCCGGTGACGCCGGTGATGAGGATCCGCATCCACGCCCCAGGGTAGGGACCCTCCCCGCCGCCGGCCCCCGCCCGCACGGCCCGCGCCCGCCCTCCCCGCCCCGCCGGCCCCCGCCCGGCTCCCGCCGGCCGAGGTCGCCCCCTATGGTCCCCTGGTGTCCGCGGCGCCCGAGCGATCCGATCTGGCCGTGGTCGGGGCCGGCATCCTCGGGCTGGCGGTCGCCCGGGAGCTGGCCCACCGCCACCCGGCCCGGCGGATCTGCGTGCTCGAGCGCGAGACCGACCCGGGGCTCCACCAGAGCGGACGCAACTCCGGCGTGATCCACGCCGGGCTCTACTACGCCCGGGGTTCGCTGAAGGCCCGGCTGTGCGTGGCCGGGGCGCGGGAGATGTACGAGTTCTGCGCCGCCCACGCGATCGCCCACGAGCGCTCCGGGAAGCTGGTCCTGGCGACCACGCCGGCCGAGGTCGTCCGCCTCGAGGAGCTCGCCCGACGGGCCGAGGGCAACGGCGTCGGCGGCCTGCGGCGCCTCGACGCCGCCGGGGTGCGTGAGGTCGAGCCGCACGCGGTCGGGCTGGCCGGCCTCCAGTCGCCGAACACCGGCATCGTCGACTACGCCGCCGTCACCCGGGCCCTGGCCGGCGACCTGCGCCGGGCCGGCGGCGAGCTGGCGACCGGCTGCGAGGTCCGGGGGGTCACCGCCGTCGGCCGGGCGATCCGGCTCGAGCACGCCGCCGGGACGCACGAGACCCGGGCCGCCGTCTTCTGCGCCGGGGCCTGGGCCGACCGGCTGGCCGTGGCCGCCGGGGCCGACCCCGACCCGCGCATCGTCCCCTTCCGGGGCGCCTACCTGCGCCTGCGCCCCCCGCACCGCGACCTCGTCGGGTCCCTGATCTACCCGGTGCCCGACCCCCGCCTCCCGTTCCTGGGCGTCCACCTGACGCGCACCGTCCACGGCGAGGTCCTGATCGGGCCCACCGCGCTCCCGGCCCCGGCCCGCGGCCCCCGCCCGGGCTCCGCGCCGGGCGACCTCGCCGGGACGCTCGCCTGGCCGGGAACCTGGCGGATGCTCGCGTCGTGGTGGCGCGTCGGGCTGACCGAGATCCTCCACGCCGCCGTCCCGACCACGCTGCTGCGGGCCGCCGCCCGCCTCGTCCCGGAGCTGGGCTCGGCCGGCGTCGAGGCCGCCTTCGTCGGGGTACGGGCCCAGGCCGTCGCCCGGGACGGCCGCCTCGTCGACGACTTCGTCTTCTCCGCCACCCCCCGGGCGCTCCACGTCCGCAACGCCCCGTCCCCCGGGGCGACGGCCGCCCTGGCGATCGCCCGCCACGTCGCCGATCGGGCCGATCGGGCCTTCGCCTGAACGGCGGCCCCCACCCGGCCGAACCGAGGCCCGCGGCTCGGAGGCCGCGGCCGACTCCCGCCCGATCCGGCTCCAGAAATCAATTCCCCGGGTTTTGCGAGAAGCCTCGTTGCCCGCCGGTCCGGCCGCTGCTTTGATGCGTCGTGGTCGAAGGGAAACAGGGGAGGCAAAGGGTGGCTAAGGGACGGGTCAGCAGGCCGACGTGCGACGAGTGCTATTTCCGGTGCAACCTGCTGTGCGCACTGGGCGAGGTCGAGCCGTGTTCGACGTTCCGGCCCAACCATCCGGACGGGCTCCGCCCGCCCGAGCAGATGCGCTTCGTGTTTCGCGCCGAGCGGCGGACCCGGGCCGCCTGGGCGTTTCCGTCGGCCCAGGAGCAGGCCGCGCTCCACGCGTGAGCCCGCCGGTCGCCCGCCCTCCGGGGTGAGCGGCTCATCGAATATTCGAGGCGTCACATCGGATATTCGGCTCGAAACCTAGGACATACGTCCAGATGTGGTTGGACACCCGCCCGGGGGCTGCCGATGCGAAGGCATGCTCTCGAACCTCCGGACCACGCTCGGCCGCCCCGCCCGGGCGCTGGCCGGAGCCCTCGCCGCCGCCTGCGTCCTCGGCGGCCTCGGCGGCGCGGCGGCCCCCGGGGGAGCCTCCGCCCACACCGCCGCCGACGCGGCCGGGGCCGTCGCCACGGGCAACCTCGTCCGGTTCGCCGTCGACTCCCCGCCGATGATCGCGGCCGAGCTGATCGCCACCAAGTACTGGAACGCCACCCCGTGCTCGGGCGTCGTCGGCGTGTCGTGGAGCTCCCTGGACCCGTCGATCAACGCCTCCTCGAACTGGTGGAACCCGGTCGCGGCCTACGGGAACGCCGCCGCCAACACCAAGTGCACGATCACCCTCAACCAGAATCAGGACTACGACTGGCCGATGTTCTGCTCGGTCATGGTCCACGAGATCGGCCATCTCCTCGGCCAGCAGCACACGACCGATCCGGCCTCGGTGATGTACCCGATCTACGTCGCCCCGCTGGCCGAGTGCCGGGCCGTCCCGGCCGGGGTCCCGATCGCCGCCCCGGTCGCCCGCCCTTCGGGGCGCGCGCTCATCGAACATTCGAGTCGTCACATCGAATATTCGGCTCAAAACCTAGGACATACGTCCAGATGCGGGTGACACCGGCCCGGGGGCTGCCGATTCGAAGGCATGCTCTCGAACCTCCGGAACGGGGCCCGCCCCCCCCGCCCCCCCCGCCCCGCCCGGGCGCTGGCCGGAGCCCTCGCCGCCGCCTGCGTCCTCGGCGGCCTCGGCGGCGCGGCGGCCCCCGGGGGAGCCTCCGCCCACACCGCCGCCGAC
>JAXDHK010000083.1:0-5600 GCA_034664545.1 Solirubrobacteraceae bacterium | reverse complement strand
CCGCTGCTCGAGGTGGGGATGGTCCTGGCGATCGAGCCGATGACCACCGCCGGGCGCGACCCGGTCCGGGTCGGGGGCGACGGCTGGGCGATCTTCTCCCAGGACGGGTCCCTGGCCGCCCACTTCGAGTTCACGGTCGCGATCACCGCCCAAGGGCCCCGGATCCTCACGCCCTGGCACCTCGGGAACGGGGACGGCGCGGCAGTTGCTAATATCCCCGGTCGCGCTCAAGTCGGGTGACCGAGGCGCGCGTAGTTCATCCGTGAGCGGTAGCGGCAGCCGAACCGGCAGCCAGAGCCGACTCATCCGGACTCATCGAAAGGGATCATGAAGGTACGACCGTCGGTCAGGCCGATGTGCGAAAAGTGCAAGATCATCCGGCGCCATGGCGCCGTGCTGGTCATTTGCAAGAACCCCCGCCACAAGCAACGGCAGGGCTAGGTATATGGCACGGATCGCCGGGGTCAACCTCCCGCTGAACAAGCGTGTCGAGATCGGGCTCACCTACATCTTCGGCGTCGGCCGGGCCACCGCCGGGAAGCTCCTCGACCAGGTCGACATCTCGCGTGACACCTACGTCCGCGACCTGACCGAATCCGACGTCGGGAAGCTCCGCGACATCATCGACACCGACCTGACCGTCGAGGGCGACCTCCGGCGCGAGCGTTCCCAGGACATCAAGCGCCTGACCGAGATCGGGTGCTACCGGGGCATCCGCCACCGGCGCGGCCTCCCGGTCCGGGGCCAGAACACCAAGACCAACGCGCGGACCCGGAAGGGACCCAAGCGCATGCAGGTGGCCGGCAAGAAGAAGGCGGGCAAGAAGTAGATGCCGGCGCCGAGACGACCAGCCCGGGGTCGGCGCAAGCCGAAGAAGAACATCCCGATCGGCCAGGCCCACATCAAGACGTCCTTCAACAACACGATCGTCAGCCTGACCGACCAGCAGGGGAACGTGATCGCCTGGGAGTCGGCCGGCGGGGCCGGGTTCAAGGGCTCCCGCAAGTCGACGCCGTTCGCCGCCCAGGTCACGGCCGACGCCGCCGCCCGGAAGGGCCTCGAGCAGGGCCTCCAGAAGGTCGAGGTCTTCGTCAAGGGGCCGGGCTCCGGCCGCGAGACGGCGATCCGGTCGCTCCAGGCCGCCGGCCTCGAGGTCACCGGCGTCAAGGACGTCACCCCCCAAGCCCACAACGGCTGCCGCCCGCGCAAGCGGCGCCGCGTCTGATCGTCCGAGGTCCGAGATGGCAAGAGACACCTCCCCCCAATGCAAGCAGTGCCGCCGTGAGGGCCAGAAGCTGTTCCTCAAGGGCGAGCGCTGCCTGACCGACAAGTGCGGGGTCGAGCGCCGGGCGTATCCGCCGGGCGAGCACGGCCGGGGGCGCCAGAAGCAGAGCGAGTACCGCCTCCAGCTGCGCGAGAAGCAGAAGGCCAAGCGCTACTACGGAGTGCTCGAGAAGCAGTTCCAGGGCTACTACGAGCGGGCGTCGCGCCAGGCCGGGATCACCGGCGAGAACCTGCTGACCCTGCTCGAGTGCCGCCTCGACAACGTGCTCGTCCGCCTCGGCTTCGCCGCCTCGCGCCGGCAGTCGCGCCAGCTCGTCCGCCACGGCCACTGGACGGTGAACGGCCGGCGGGTCGACATCCCGAGCTACCAGGTCAGGCCCGGCGACGTGATCGCCGTCAAGGCGGAGACGGCGGCCGAGCAGGTCATCCGCGACGCCACCGAGCTCACCGGCCAGGTCCCGGCCTGGCTGCAGGCCGACCACGACTCCTTGACCGCGAAGGTGCTGCGGAGGCCCGAGCGGCGCGAGGTCGCCGCGCCCGTGCAGGAGCAGCTCATCGTCGAGCTGTACTCGAAGTAAGCAAGCTCCGCACCCGCCCGCCCCCGCTTGTGGCGTGGGCGTGAGAGAACACAACGACGTTAGGACCCCGATGCTTGACTTTCAAATCCCCCGGATCACGAGTGAATCCGTCGAGGAGAACCGTGGCTCGTTCGTGATCGAGCCGCTCGACCGTGGCTTCGGCTACACGTTCGGCAACTCGCTGCGCCGGGTGCTGCTGTCCTCGCTGGCCGGCGCCGCGGTGACCAGCGTCCGCATCGAGGGAGTGGCCCACGAGTTCTCGACGATCAAGGGCGTGACCGAGGACGTGACCGACATCGTCCTGAACCTCAAGGGCGTCGTCTGCCGGATGCACTCCGACGCGACCGAGGTCGAGGCCGCCCTCGTGGCGACCGGCCCGGGCGAGATCACGGCCAAGGACATCGACCTCCCGTCGGGCGTCGAGGTCCTCAACCCCGACGTCCACATCGCGACGCTCGAGAAGAAGACCAAGCTCGAGCTCTACCTGACCGTCGGCCGGGGCCGGGGCTACCGTCCGGCCGAGGAGAACAAGTCGCCCGACCAGCCGATCGGGGTGATCCCGATCGACTCGATCTTCTCCCCGGTCCGCCGGGTCGCCTACGCGGTCGAGCAGGCCCGGGTCGGCCAGAAGACGGACTTCGACAAGCTGACCCTCGACATCGAGACCGACGGTTCGGTCGAGCCGTCGGCCGCGCTCCGCGAGGCGGCCGAGCTCCTGATCTCCCAGCTGGCGATCTTCACCGACGTCGAGCGCCTGGCCGAGCTCCGCGAGGGCCCCCACGGGGTCCTCGACGGCGGGATCGCCGGGGGCGGCTCGGGTGCGGTCCCGGCGGCCATGCAGGGCGAGGAGTGGGGCATCCTGATCGAGGAGCTCGAGCTCGGCGTCCGGTCGTACAACTGCCTCAAGCGGGCCGGGATCCAGACGGTCGGGGACCTGATCTCGAAGTCCGAGGCCGAGCTGAACGCGATTCCGAACTTCGGCAAGAAGTCGATCGACGAGGTCATCGAGACGCTCGAGGCCCGCGGGCTCCACCTCCGGGCCGACTGACGACGACCGCGAGGTAGAGGACGCCATGCGCCACCAGAAGACACGTCACAAGCTGAGCCGGGACTCGGCCCACCGGAAGGCGCTCCTGCGCAACCTCTGCAAGGAGGTGATCGAGCACGAGCGGATCGAGACGAGCCAGGCCAAGGCCAAGGCGGTCAAGCCGGAGATCGAGAAGCTGATCACGCTCGCCAAGCGCGGCGACCTCCACGCCCGGCGGCTCGCCCTCTCGGCCCTCGGCCAGGACAAGTTCATCGTCCACAAGCTCTTCGAGGAGGTCGCCCCCCGGTACGAGGAGCGCCCGGGCGGCTACACGCGCATCCTCAAGCTCGGACCCCGCCGGTCGGACTCGACGGAGATGGTCTTCCTCGAGCTGGTCTGACCCCTCCGGGGTCGGGCGCCGCCGGCGAGTCGTGAAGGGGCCGGCCGGCCGGGGGAGGCTGTCGCGCCCGGGGCGGGCAGGGGCTAGGATCGGTCGGTGCCCGGTTCCCGAGCCCCGAGGGTGAAGCTCGCCGGGTGGCTCGGGGTCCTCGCGGCGGTCCTCGTCGGACTCGTCGGCTCCCCGCCGGCCGAGGCCCGGGGGCGCCTGCTCGGTCTGGTCGCCCGGACCGCTCCCGCCCGGCTCGACGCCGGCGGGCCGGCGGTCCCCCCGGGGGCGGCGGCGGGCCCGGCGGCGAGCGCGAGCCAGGGCGGGAGCGTCACCTACCAGGGCGGGCCGGTGATGCACGCCCACCAGACGTTCGTGATCTTCTGGGACCCCGACCACGCCTTCACCGAGGACTTCAAGGCCCGGGTCGGCCGGTACCTGACCGACGTCGGAGCCGACGGGGGGACGGCGACCAACGTCTACTCGGTCGCCGCCCAGTACTCCGACCCGACCGGTCCGGTCGGCTACCGGTCGAGCTTCGGCGGGTCCTACACCGACCCGACGCCGTTCGCCCTCCAGAGCTGCGCGGCCAGCCTGCTCGGCCTGAGCCGGACCCCGTGCATCACCGACGACCAGATCCAGGCCGAGCTCGCCGCCGCCCTCCGGGCCACGGGGTGGGGGCCCGGGCTCGACCGCGCCTACTTCGTGCTGACCCCCGCGGGAATCGTGAGCTGTCAGGACCTGACCGGGGCCCAGTGCTCGACCAACGCCTACTGCGGCTACCACTCCCAGCTCGACCCGGCCGTCTACCCGAGCTTCCCGGACGCCGACCCGGTGATCTACGGTCACATTCCGTGGTCGGCGGTGGCCGGGTGCCAGGCGCCGGACCGGCCGAACGGGAGCGACGCGGACCCGGCGGTCAACCTGATCAGCCACGAGCACATCGAGATGCTGACCGACCCGATCGTCGATCGGCCGGCCTGGATCGGATCGGACGGGAGCGAGATCGCCGACAAGTGCCGGTCGACCTACGGGACCCCGACCGGGCCGGCCGGGGCCGGGTACGACCAGACGATCAACGGGGACGACTACCTGCTCCAGGCCGAGTACTCGAACGCCGGGCAGGCGTGCCTCCTGCGGACGGCCGACGACCAGGCGCCGGTCGCGGCCTTCGCCGGGGCGAGCGCCGACGGCCTCTCGTTCTCCTTCGACGCTTCGGGGTCGACCGACCCCGACGGGCGGGTGATCGCCTACCGGTGGGACTTCGGGGACGGGCAGTCGGGGACCGGGCCCCAGGTCGCCCACGCCTACACCGGGACCGGGGACCGGACGGTGACGCTGAGCGTGGCCGACAACGCCGGGGCCCAGGCGAGCACGACCCGCGTCGTCGCCCTGGCGGCCCCTCCGCCGCCTCCGCCTCCGCCCCCACCCGGTCCGTCTCCGGGGCCCTCCCCGGCCCCCGCGCCGGGGCCGTCCCCGCCGGCGGGGACCGATCCGGCCCCGCCCCCGGGTAGCGCCGCCCCGTCCGGGCCGGCCGCGGCGACGTCCGCGCCGGTGTCCCCGGCGTCGGGGTCGGCCCCGGCTTCGGACCCGGCGGGCGCGCCGGGGTCCCCGGCCGCGCCCGCGGCGGCTATAGCCGCCCCCGCGCGCCCCCCCGGGGGGGGCGGGACCCGCCTCAGGGCGAGCGCGGTGTGGGGGGTCCTCGGTGCCCGGGGTCTCGCCGGTTCGGTCACCGTCGACCGCCGGGTCCCGGGCCGGGTCGACCTCCTGATCTCCCGGGCCGTGGCGACGCGCCTGAGGATCCGGGCCGTCTCGGACGGTGGGCCGCGATCGGCGGAGGTGATCGTCGGCCAGGCGGTGCTCGGGGCGGTCGGGCCGGGGCGGGCGGGGTTCCGGGTGCGGCTGACCGGAGGTGCGCTCGGGGCCCTGCGCCGGCTGGGAGCGGTCGTCGTCGAGGTCCGGGTGACGCTCCGCCCGGCCGGGGAGCCCGCCCGGACGCTCCGCGCCCGCCGGCGCCTCCACGTCTGAGCCGAGGGGCCGGGGCGGGCCGGAGCGGTGGGGACCGGAGGTCCGAATATCCTGGCCGTGGATGCTCGAGGTTCTGCTGACCAACGACGACGGGATCGAGGCCGAGGGCCTCCAGGCGCTGCGGCGGGCGCTGCGGGAGGTCGACGGGGTGAGCCTGGCCGTGATCGCTCCGGACGGGAACCGGTCGGCCACGGCCCGTTCGATCACGACGCGCCGGCCGCTCCTGGTGACCGAGGTCGACTTCGGGGACGGGAGCGTCGGGTACGCGACCGACGGGACGCCGGTCGACTGCGTGCGC
>JAXDHK010000082.1:0-6922 GCA_034664545.1 Solirubrobacteraceae bacterium | reverse complement strand
GGCTACCTCATCGCGCTGGCCAAGCAGGGCGATCCCCTGGCCTACAACCAGATCGTCAAGCGCTACTACGGCTTCGTCCGTCTCAAGGCCTCGTCGTACTTCCTGGCCGGGGGCGACAGCGACGATCTCATCCAGGAGGGCCTCGTCGGCCTCTACAAGGCCGTGCGCGACTTCCGCAGCGACCGGGAGTCGAGCTTTCGGAACTTCGCCGAGCTCTGCATCACCCGCCAGATCATCACCGCGGTCAAGACGGCGACCCGCAACAAGCACAGCCCGCTCAACCATTACGTGTCCTTCTCGGCCCCGGCCGGCGGGTCCGACGACGACGCCCCGACCCTCGACGAGCTGATCGCCGGTCCGGCCGTCCAGGATCCGGCCAGCCACGCCGTGTCCTCGGAGGAGCTCCGGTCGCTCGTCGCCTGCCTGTCGACCACGCTCTCAGAGCTCGAGTCGAACGTCCTCTCCCTGTACCTCGACGGGTACTCCTACGAGCAGATCGGCGAGCGCCTCGAGTGCGACACCAAGACCGTCGACAACGCCCTCCAGCGCGTCAAGCGCAAGGTCGGCGTCCACCTCGACGGGCGCCTGATCCTCAACTGACCCGGGGGGGCCGGCCCTCCTAGAGCTCGAGCGCGGCCAGCATCCCGGCTTCGGCGTCCGGATCGGTCGTCTCGGCCGGGACCCCTAGGGTGATCCGCGTCCCGGCCGCCCAGTTGGACAGGCCGAGGTCGAGCGCCTCGGCCGCCACCCCGGCCGCGCCGGCCAGGGCGCTCGCCCGGCGCTCGAGGGTCATCCGATCGCCGATCGCGAACACGCGCTTGGCCGCCACCCCGGTCGCGTCGTTCTCGGCGAGGAGGAGCCCCGGGGCTCGGAGGGGATAGAGGCCGAGGTGCCCGAGGGTGGCCAGGAGGTCGAACCGGCCCCGGCGCCCGAAGCCCGGGAGGGAGAGCCGCTCGTAGACGCGCTCGAACCGCCGCTCCGGTGTCCAGCCCGCATCCCCGGTGAACGCCGCCTGCTGAGAGCCGGCCGTCTGCGCCCACCGGCGGTAGGCATCGACCGTCCGGGTCGACCGGGTCGGGTCGACCGTGGTCCGTGGTCCGAGCTCGACCCCGTCGAGGAGCGGGGGCTCGCCGCTGCTCCAGCTCGTCCGGGCGGCCCGGATCCCGGCGAACGGGTCACCGGCCTCGAGGGGCGAGAGGTGGGCGATCAGGAAGACCAGCCAGGTCGCCTCCTCAGGGTCGGGCTCCGAGGCCGCCTCCCCGTAGAGCCCCGGGGGGTCGGCGGCGAGCAGGCCCAGGCGCCCGGCGGCGAAGGCCACCTCCGCCGCCAGGCTCCGCGCCTCGACCTCGGCCCGGAGGCCGGGGACGAGGATGCACCGGTAGCCGTCGTCGGTGGCCCGCGCCTCGCGACGGACCCGGACGCCCCCCCGCGCGGCGGCGGACTTGGCGGTCGCGCTCCGGGGACGGGCCGCCCCCGGCTTGGCCCGGGGGGTCCGGGGGGCCGGGCTCGCGGACGGGATCTGGATCGTCGCCCGGCAGATCGGGCACTTCTCGATTACGCCGCCGTGGCGGCAGAACTTGGGCACAGGGGCTCAGTCTAGAACGCCGGGGGCCGGTCGGTCGGCGGCGGCCTCGGCGGATAGGACCCGGGGAGCTGGGAGGCCGCCGACGCCGCGTAGAGCGTCGCGCACGGGGGGCCGACCAGCCCGGCGACGGGCACCCCGGCATCGGTCGAGGCGGTCACCCGGGCGAAGATCCCGTCGGTGAGCGTCGGCTCGGAGACGACGAAGGCCGGGGTGGTCGCCGCGGCCCCGAACGGCGTTCCGCCGAGCACGTCGAAGCCGACGGTGCTCCGGCCGGGCCGGACCACCAGGCGCCGCTCGAGCCGGACCGGCGCCGGCCCGACGATCCGGCGCTCGACCGCCCCGTCCGGATAGGTGATCAGGAGCTTCGCGCCGCCCGGGAGCGGTCCGACCACCGATGCGGTGAACGTGGCCGCCCGGGGGGTCGGCCCGGGGTTGCTGAGGATCAGCGCGGCCGGCGTCGGCCCGCAGTCGGTCCGCAGCGGGTGGAGGGTCGCCTCGCGGACGGCGGCCAGGACGGCCGGAGAGGTGGTCCGCCGGAGGCGGGCGGCATAGGGCCGGGCGTCGAAGAGCCAGGCGTCGCCGGCCGGAGAGACGACCGGTCCGGCGCCGAGGAGCCCGGTCAGCCGGGCCCGGACCCGGCGGGCGACCACCGACCCGTACCCCCGGGGATCGACGTAGATGCCGTCGAAGCCGGCCACCGCCGCCCCGGCCACCGCGACGTCGAGCGGCTTGGCCGAGAGGGCCTCCTCCCAGTCGGCCGGACGCCCCTTGATCGCCCCGAAGCTGAAGCGCAGGCCCCGGGTGCTCAGGTACGGGCGCAGGAGCTCGTAGCTCGTGCCGAAGGCGCTCGGCGGCGGCTGTCCGGGGATGTGGTAGCCCTCGGGGAACGGGACGTAGGGCAGCTCGAAGATGCCCGCCCCCGGGGGCATCACGGCTTGGATCGTCCGGCCGAACGCCTGGTCGCTCGCGTACTCCGATCCGGAGCCTCCGTAGTCGACGACGAACGTCGGGGTGGTCTCGTCGAGCCAGCCGACGACCAGCACCGCCGCGAGCAGCACGCCGGCACCGACCCCGGCCCGGCGGCCCGATCCCCGACGTCCCGACCGCAGCCGCCGGCCGGCCGTCTCGAGCAGGATGCCGGCGGCCAGCAGCGAGAAGAAGGCGATGAACACCGAGATCCGGTTCCAGGCCCGGATGTCGGGGGTGACCAGGAACGCGATCAGCCCCGAGATCCCGCCGATCGTCCCGATCCCGACGGCCAGCGCCGCCCCGACCGCCGCCGGCCGGTAGGGCCGCTGCCAGTCGATGCGCCTGACCCCTTCGGGCCCGGCCGCCGCCGCGGCGCAGGCGCCGAGGCCGACCAGGCAGAGCAGGACGAAGCCGACCGCCCCGACCACGCCGAGCGTCTCGTTGCACGACTCGCAGTACCCCGGGCTCGACTCCGCCCCGTAGCGGGCGTTGACGTTGCCGAGCCCCGGGAGGCGGTGGCCGTGGACCGGGAGGACCAGATCCGACAGGCGCAGCCCGAGCTGGTCGGTCTCGATCGCCCGGCGGACGACCGCGGGGTCGCTCCCGTGGCGCGCCGTGTAGAGGAGGCTCGGGGCGAGGTTGACGCCCAGGGTGATGGCGATCGCCGCCCCGGCCACGACTCCGGCGAGGATCGACCCGGCCCCCCGCCGGGCGACGAGGGCGACGACGGCGCCGCCGAGGAGGAGCAGGACGGCGAACACCGCGTAGTAGAGGCCGGCCGATCCGATCACCACGCATGCCGCGACGGTGGCGATCGACCGGCCCGACGCCCAGGCCAGGGGCCGCGGCCCGTTTGCCCGCCGGGCGAACGGCGGGTCCGGGCCGAAGAGCGAGAGGAAGAGGTAGGCGCCGAGCGGGACCGCGTAGTAGGCCGAGAGGAGCACCTGGGACTCGTGGCGGTAGAAGTGGTAGGGGAGGAGGGCGAAGAGGATCGAGCAGACGCAGGCGACCGCCGGCCCGAGCCGCAGGCCCCGGAACGCGCAGTAGGCGGCCAGTCCGGTGAGGGGGAAGGTGGCCAGGAAGAAGAGGTTGGTGACCAGCCCCGCGTCCGACGAGAACACCCCGAGCACCCGGATCAGGGCGAGGTTGAGGTTGTCGGCCCCCTGGGGGAAGTCGTAGAGCACCTGGCCGTAGGGCGCCCCGAGGCTCGGGTTGTGCAGGTAGGAGCCGTGCTCGAGGATGCCCTTGACCAGGGCCAGGTAGAACTTCGTGTCGTCGATCTGCTCGTACCGGAAGGGCACGTTCAGCCGAGCCCGCCACAGCTGGAGGCCCAGGTAGGCGCCGACCGAGGTCAGGATGACGGCGGCCGCCCCGCCCGCGAATCCCCGCCCCCGGGACCCCGACGCCTCGGCCGGGGCCGGATCCTCGCCCGCCGCGCC
Source organism: Solirubrobacteraceae bacterium (assembly GCA_034664545.1). Classification (GTDB taxonomy): domain Bacteria; phylum Actinomycetota; class Thermoleophilia; order Solirubrobacterales; family Solirubrobacteraceae; genus Palsa-513. The sequence goes on along the minus strand of JAXDHK010000082.1, from coordinate 2,929 downwards.
GGCCGCCCGCGTCCCACCCTCGGCGGCTGCATCCCCGGCCGGAGGCGGGCCCGCGTTCATCGCGGCGGCGGCGTCGACGGGTGGTCTCGGCGGCACCGCACGGCCGGAGGATATCCGCGCGATCCCGGCGAGCCGCCGGGCCCCCCGGTCAGCCCCGGCGGGGTCCGGGCCCAGCCGGTCGGGCCGGACCGGATCGGTCCTGCTCCGGGTCGGTTGGTCGGTCCGGGTCGGTCCTGCGCCGGGTCGGTCGGTCGGTCCGGGTGGGTCGTGCGCCGGGTCGGTTGGTCGGCCCGGGCCCGCTGGTATCTTTGGGGCCGCCGCGGGCCGGCTCCCTGCTCACGGTGCCAGCGGTCACCGACCCCAGACATGGCCCACGACAACGGCACGAGCGCACCGCCTCGGGGTCCCGGCCTCCTCCGACGAGCGTCGAGCCTCCGCCGGCCTGGGTCGGGTCGAGTTGCTCGCCTCGACCCGAGAACCCCCCGCCGGCTCCGGCCCGGCGCGCGGCGAACCGCCCGCCGGCCCGGGTCGGGACGGCCCGGGCCCCTCGACCGCCGGACGCCTCGCCTCCCGATGGTCCTCGGGGCCCTCGCCCTCGCGGCGATCGTCCTCGGCTGCCTGACCGTGGTCGCCGTGGCCGCCCGGGGACCGAGCTCGCTCTCCCCGCCCAGCCACTCGTACTTCTTTCCGAGCTGGCTGGCCGGCCCCCTCGGGGGAGCCTGGCCGTTCCCGAGCACCGGGGCGACCCTCCGCCTCGTCTTCGACTACGCCGTCGTCGGGATGTACCCCTTCTACCTGCTCGCCGTCCGCTACGCCCCCCGCCTGCGCCGGCGGTGGACGATCGCGGCGATCCTCGCCGTCCACGTGATCTTCCTGCTCTCGCCCCCGCTCGCCCTGACCGACGTCTTCAACTACCTCAACTACGGCCGGATGGAGATCGTCCACGGCCTGAACCCCTACGCGACGATCCCGGCGCTCGAGCCCCACGGCGATCCGGCCTACTCGATCAGCAACTGGCACCACCTCCTCAGCCCCTACGGGCCGCTGTTCACCCTCCTCACCTTCGTCCTCGTACCCCTCGGGGTCGCCACTTCGTTCTGGATCTTCAAGGCCGCCCTGATGCTGGCCAGCCTGCTCGGCCTCCTGCTCGTCTGGCGCTGCGCCGAACTCCTCCACCGCTCGCCGCTCCCGGCCGTCGTCCTCGTCGGCCTCAACCCCGCCGTCCTCGTCTGGGGTCTCGGCGGCGCCCACAACGACTTCCTGATGGTCGTGCTCATGATGCTCGCCGTCTACCTCCTCCTCAGCTCCCGGCGCCGGCCGTTCGCGAGCGCCCTCGCCGTCGACGTCGACCGGATCAGCCCTCCCGGACGCCTCCGGCGGGGGGCCCGGACCCTGACCGGCGCCCGCCGGGCCCGGTCGGCGCCCACCCCGGGCCCCGCGCTCGGGCTGGCCGGCCACGCCCGCGCCTCGCTCGCCCTCCGCCTCCCCGCCCTCTCCCGGGGGCCGGCCCGCGGTTGGGGTGGTGTACCGGCCCTCGGCCCCGTCGAGGCCCGGGTGCCCGGCGCGGGCCCGGTGGTCGGCCCGACCGGGGCCGCGGCGATCGCCCTCCCGCCGGCCCCGGTCGTGGCCCCGCCGGCCTCGGCGACCCCCGCCCACCCCGGCCGACCGGCCGCACTCTGGCCCCCCCGCCGGGTCGCTGCGGCGGCGACCCGGGAGAAGGCGCTCCAGTTCTCCGCCGGGGCGATCCTCGTGGCCGCGGCCGCGATCAAGCTCCCGGCGGCCATCCTCGTCCCGATCCTGCTCGCCGTGGCTCCCCGCCGCGCCTACCTCCTGGCCGGGATGGCCACCGGCCTCCTCGGGGTCGGGCTGGCCAGCTACGCCGCCTTCGGCGCCCGGCTCCCCGACCTCGGAGTCCAGAGCAACCTCGTGACCGCCGTCGGCCTCCCCAACCTCCTGGGCGCCGGTCTCGGCCTCGGCGGGGAGACCGTGGGCCTCCGCGAGGTGCTGAGCGCCGTCCTCGTCGTGGCCGTCGGACTCTCCGCCGTATGGGCCCGCCGCCGCCACGGGGACTGGATCGTCCCGGCCGGGACGGCCGTGCTCGTGCTCGTCCTCACCCTGAGCTGGCAGGCCCCGTGGTACGTGCTCTGGCTCCTGCCCCTCGCCGCGCTCGCCCGGCGGCCCCACCTCCGGGTCGCCACCCTCCTCCTCGGGGTCTACGTCGTCCTCGCCTTCACCACCAATATCGTCAACCTCCGCCCTCCCTCCACACCCCTCCAGCAGGTACACAGCCGCGAGACTCTCCACCTCGTCCACTAGGCATTTCCGTCAACCTCCGTCGACGGCCCGTTTGACGCCGTCGGGCCCGGGGTAGAAAGGGCATGTCACGGTGCTCAGTGGATCGGTTCGAACGATTCCGGATTTGCGTGACGTCCGGCCGGACGGTCATCTCCCGCCCGGCCTTACTGCGACCGAAACGAGGATCGAAAATGCTGACACTCCTACTCATCATCCTGGTCGTCCTGCTTCTCGCCGGCGGCGGCATCGGCTACGGCCGGCGCGGACGCATCTAGCGAACCCCGGCTGGGATCGCCTCGATCCAGTCGACCCGCCGCCCGCAGAGGGAGCGCCATCGGGCGGCGGGAGTGACACGAAGCACGTCGTCCGGACCCGCCGCTCCCCGGGTCAGGAGCACGGCGTGGAGCACGGCCGAGCCCCCCGCCCCGGGCCCCGGGCCGGTCCGACCACGCGTCACGGTGAGTGTGTGTGACCCCGCCCCGAGGTCGACCCCCACCGGCGGGAGGGTGTCCGGGTTGTACACGCTCCCCCGCACCTGACCGCTCACCCCGGCCACCCGGCGTCCGTCGATCCCGACGTCGATGCCCGGCATGATCTCCCCCTGCAACCACACGTTCCACCGCCCGGCCCGGGG
>JAXDHK010000081.1:0-15760 GCA_034664545.1 Solirubrobacteraceae bacterium | reverse complement strand
GAGCCGGGCGATCTACGCCGGCTTCCGCCAGACGATCAAGGCGGTCGGGACCGGGGTCCGCGGGAGCCGGGACCTGACCTTCGACGAGGCCCGGGAGGCGATGGAGGCCCTCCTCACCGGCCAGGCGACCTCGGCCCAGGCCGGCGCCTTCCTCGTGGCCATGCGGATCAAGGGCGAGTCGTCGGCCGAGCTGGCCGGCTTCGCCCAGGCGCTGCGGGACTCCTGCCGGGCGTGCGCGCCGGCAACCGGCCGGCCGCTCGTCGCCTGTGCCGGGGCCTACGACGGCGTGGCCGACGCCCCCCACCTCTCCCTCGCCGCCGCCGTCGTCGCGGCCGCCGCCGGGGCCGGGGTGATCCTCCACTGCGGGGACACCCTCGGGCCGAAGTTCGGGACGACGGTCGCCGACGTCCTCGGCGCCCTCGGGGGGCCGGTGACCCCGTCGCTGGGCCAGTCGACGCGGATGCTCGACGTGGCCGGGGTGACCGTCGTCCACGCCGGGGAGGCCCTCCCCGGGTGGCGGGCGCTCGCCGCCGTCCGCGACGACGTCGGGGTCCGGGGACCGGTCCACTCGGCCGAGAAGCTCGTCGACTACTACGGGGCCCGGCGCTTCGTCGTCGGCCACACCCACAGCTCCTACAGCGACCGCCTGCTCGGGGCGCTCGAGCTCCTGGGGGCCGAGCGGTCGATCGCCGTCCGGGGGGTCGAGGGCTCCGACGTGATGCGCCCCGGGCGCCCCCAGGCCTTCGAGCCGGGCCGGGCGCTCGAGCTCCCCCAGCGCCTCGAGTCCCGTCTGACCCGGCCCGAGGCCCCGGCCGATCCGGCCGACCACGCCGCCCGGGCGGGCGCGCTGACCACCGCTCTGGTCGGCGGCGAGCTCGGCGGGCCCCTGGCCTACACGGTCGCGCTGAACGCCGGCCTGCGGTTGTACGCGGCCGGCCTCGTCCCCGACACCCGCGACGGCCTCGAGCTGGCCGAGGCGGCGGTCGCCGACGGGGGCGCCGCGGCGACGCTCCGGGCGATGCTCGCGGCGGCCGGGGACGGCGGCTGACGCCACGGGGGACCCGATCGAGGCTCAGACGGTGAGGACGACGACCGCGCAGAGAATCCCGGCGGCGGCGAACGCGGCGTAGTCGTTCACCGAGCCGGTGTGGAGGGCCCGCAGCAGCCGGATCGGCCGGGGCTCGGCGATCCGGAGGTAGCCGGCGGCGAGGAGGACCCCGGCGAGGGCGGTGGCCGCGACGGTGAGGAGCTCGCCCGGGCGGAAGTAGTCGAAGGAGACGGCGAGGTGGGGGAGGACGACGTGGCCGGTCAGGACCCCGTTCGCGTAGACCTGGCCGTGGAGGAGGCTGGCCGCCGCCGGGGCCGCCACCTGGTCGAGGATCCAGTTCGGGAAGACCCCGGCGGCCAGGCAGGCCGCCCCGAGGGCGACGAAGGCGACGATCATCCCCGGGCGCTGGGGCTGGAGCTCCTCGTAGGGCGCGTCGCGGCGGCGGAAGAACGCGAGGTAGGCGGCGCGGCCGAGCGCGGCCACGGTGATCACCTGGGCGGCCAGCATCGCCAGGTTCACGGCGTGGCGCCCGCTCCCGGTCAGCCCCTCGTGGATCAGGCCGAGCGACGGGTAGCCGTTCAGGGGTGGGATCCCGGCGATCGCGGCGACCCCGGCCATGAAGGCGATCGCCGGGACCGGTCGCCGGCGGGCGAGGCCGCCGAGCTCGGAGAGCTTCTCGTGCCCGGTCGCGTGGAGGACCGAGCCGGCGGCGAGGAAGAGCAGCGACTTGTAGAGCGCGTGGTCGATCAGGTGGTAGGTGGCCCCGGCCACTCCGGCGGGGACGGCGGTGGCGAAGCCGACCACGAGCACCCCCATCTGGGAGACGGTGTCGTAGGCGAGCAGGCGCTTGAGGTCGTTCTGGGCCAGGGCGAGGACCGCCCCGGCGAGCGCGGAGACGACCCCCATGGCCATCAGCAGGCCGAGCACCGGGCGTCCGCCCACCGGCCCGTAGATCTGGAGGGCGATCCGGGCGATGGCGACGACGCCGAGGGAGACCATCAGGCCGGAGAAGAGCGCCGAGACCGGGCCGGGCGCCGCCGTATGGGCGTCGGCCAGCCACCCGTGGAAGGGGACGAGGCCGGCCTTGGTGGCAAAGCCGCAGATCAGCAGGGCGAGCGCCACCATGTCCGCCGTGTGGGGGTGGCCGGCGACGGCGGCGTGGAGCTGGGCGAAGTTCAGGGCCCCGTGGTTGGCGTAGAGGAGGGTGGCCCCGACGAAGATCGCGAAGCTGGCCAGGGTCGTCAGGACCAGGACCTTGAACGCCGCCTCGAGGGCGATCGGACGCTCGAGGAAGAACCCGGTCAGGCCGTAGCTGGCCAGGGCGGCGACCTCGAACCAGACGAACAGGTTGAACAGGTCGGCGGTCAGGGCGGTCCCGATCAGGGCGGCGACGAGCAGCTGGAAGAGGCAGGCGTAGCCGCCGATCTCCCGGGGGCCGAGGTCGCCGAGCTCGGAGACCGTGGCCACGAGCAGGACGGCCCCGATCCCGGCCGCCCCGAGGGCGTAGGCCAGGCCGAACGGGTCGGCGGCGAAGGCGATCCCGATGGCGCGCCCCCCGACCGGGACCCAGCCCCCCATGTAGTGGGAGATCACCTCCCCGCCGAACACCCGCGGGGCGATCCCGACGAGGACCCCGGCCGCCCCGAGGAGTCCGAGCAGGCCGACGACGAGCGGGGCCCGCCGGTCGATCCGGGCGACCAGCGGGGCGAGGGTGGCCCCGGCCAGGGGGATCGCCACCGGGAGGGGGAGGAGCGCGGCGAGGTCGGCGGTCGTGCTCACCGGCCCGTCATCCCCGGAGCTCCCGGACCCGATCGGCGTCGAGCGTCCGGTAGTGCTGGGCGATCCGGACCGCCACGCTCAGGAACACCCCGGTCACGGCGACGCCGATGACGATCGCCGTGAGGCAGAAGTTCTGGAGGACCGGGTCGGCGACGTTCCCCCGGGCCAGCCGGGTCATCGAGAGGCCGCCGGGCGGGCTTTCGAGCACCGGGGCGGTCGACCCCCGGCGGTAGGCGAGCGAGACGAGCAGGAGGTAGGTCGAGGCCTCCATCAGCGACAGGCCCATCACGATCTTGATCAGGTTGCGCCGGCTGAGGACGACGTAGAGGCCGACCCCGAACACGGCGGCCGCCCCGAGGTAGTTGGCCAGGATCACTCGGCCTCCTCGTCGGGCGACCAGTCGTGCTCCATGGCCAGGAGGGCGAAGATGGCGAGCGCCAGGCCGGTCGAGACCTCGAAGAGCTCGCTGGCCGAGAACGCCTGGATCACCCCGCCGCTGAGGATGGTGTCGGGCTGGGCGGCGAGGGGGAGGAAGTTGGCCGAGAACGACCCCTCGAGGACGAGCCCTCCGACCCCGATGGCGATGATCGCCAGGGCCCCGGCCAGCTCGACCGCCTCGAGCCGCCCCGGGCGGACGAACGGGGCGACCCGCCGGTAGCCGAAGCCGGCGTAGACGAGGAGGACCACGCCGACGAGCACCGCCCCGGCGGGGAAGCCCCCGCCCGGGGTGTAGCCCCAGGCGACGAGGTAGACCCCGATCACCCCGAGGATGGGAGCCGCGGCCCGGGCGGCGGTCCGGACGACCACCGACATCGCCTCGGCGTCCTCCGGCCCGGGCACTCCGAGGCCGACGGCGTCGGGGTTCTCCCGCCGGTCGGGCCCGTCGCCGTCGCCGTCGCTGTCGCTGTCGGCGTCCTCCTCCCCGTCGCCGTCGTGCTCCTCGCGCTCGGCCGTCCGGGCCCGGACCTCGGCGGGGGTGGCGGCGCCGCCGGCGGGATCGACCTCGGCCTGCTCGCGCTCCCCGGCCCGCTCCTCGCCCCCCCGGCTCTGCCGGGGCTCCCGGCGGCGGGTGAGCGTGGTCACCGAGACGACGGCGGCCAGGAGGAGGAACGTCTCGCCGAAGGTGTCGAAGCCCCGGGTCCCGTAGACGAGCTCGCTGACCGGCTCGGTGATGTGCCACCGGGGGAGGGAGATCTCCATCGCGTAGCGCGCGATCGCCGGGAGGTGGGCCCGCTCGCGCGGGAGGCCGACCAGCGCGGCGCTCAGCGCGGCGGCGACGCCGAGGGCCAGGACCAGCGCCAGTGTCGGTCGATGAATCGGCTCCGGGGCGTGGGCGCGCGCCTGCCCTGCCGGGTCAGCCCGGCTCATCGGGTCGCTCGTCCTCCTCGCCGAGGTCCCCCCGGTCGGGGACGTCGGTCCGGGTCTTGCCGATCGCGATCAGGTAGAGCACGGGGAGGGCGATCGCCCCGACCACGACCTCGGAGTGGGCGACGTCGGGGGCGCCGAGGACGACGAAGAGGAGCGAGAGGATGGTCCCGAGGGCCGAGAGGGCCATCACGGCGCCGCCGAGGCTCGGGGTGCGCAGGACGACGAGCGCGGCGACCAGGATCCCGGCGAGGCAGGCGTAGTCGAGCGCCCAGAAACCGGTCACCGGGGCTCCGCCGGGGCGTCCGCCCGGGGCTGGTCGGCGACGGCGCCCGACCACATCGGGACCCCGGCCTTGTAGGCGGCCCGGGCCAGGGCGTGGGAGGCGGTCGGGTTGACCAGGAGGAGGAGGATGGTGACCAGGAGCGCCCGGCTGCCCCAGACGGTGAACGGACCCTGGGCGACGACCAGCCCGAGGAGCACGGGGAGCGCGCCCATGGTGATCGTCTTCGACGAGCACTGGATCCGGGTGTAGACGTCCGGCATCCGGAGGATCCCGACCGCCCCGGTCAGGCTGAAGGCGACGCCGATCGCGCAGAGGACGATCACCGCCGCCTCCCTCACAGGAGCCCCCGCTCGAGGTAGCGCGACCAGACGATCGTCCCGAGGTAGCTGAACGAGGCGAGCCAGAGGGCGACGTCGAGGTAGATCGTCCGGTCGGCGTAGGCGGCGAAGAAGAGCAGCGAGAGGGCGGCCTGGGTCGAGATGGTGTTCAGGGCGACGATCCGGTCGGAGACGTGGGGCCCCCGGGCGAGGCGGACGAGGAGGGGGGCGACGACGAGGAGCTCGGCGAGGGCGACCCCGATGAAGACGTCGCGCATCAGGCCGGGTCCGGGGGACGGATGACCGGGGCGAGCAGCCGCTCGATCGGCCCGTTGATCGCCTCGCGGATCTCGTCGGGTCCGCCGGGGGGGACGGCCACGGCGTGGTACTGGAGGAGCCGCCGGGGGCGGTCGAGGTCGACGAGCTGGTTGTCGACGACCAGGGAGCTCAGGAGCCCGACGGCGGTCAGGGCTCCGTCGGACTCGGCCTCGGTGGTGGCGATGACCATCCCGGAGGCCAGGGGGCGGCGGGGGGACCAGATCCTCCGAGCGAGCCGGAGATTCGCCTTGATCATCTGGAGCAGCACCGCCACGCCGAGGTGGGCGCAGGCCAGGAGGCGGCGGGGGTCGGCCACGAGCCACGGGCGCGGGACGGGGCCGAGGGGGGCGAGGGCGATGGCCACGGCCAGGGCGGCGCCGGTCCCGACGGCCAGCTGGAGGGGCGTGAACATCCAGGTCAGGAGGACCCAGACGGCGAAGCACCAGACGCCCAGCGCGATCACCCGAGCGACCATGGGCGCCAGGTTCCCGGGTCGCCGGCGGGTCAAACCCGGCGCGAAGGGGTTGCGCCGGGCGCGGCTCTTAGGGTAACCTAAGGCCATGTCCGGAATCCCTGCTTGCGAGGGAGCGCGCCAGTGACTCACATCGATTCGTCGGGCTGGCCGGTGCTCGAGGTGCATGTCCGGACGCCGCACCCGACCTGCTACGCCCGGGCCGTCCTCGATGCCCTCCGGGCCGGACTCCACCGGGGCGGTCCGTTCGCGGTCGTCGTGGTCGGCGAGCCGAGCGCCCCGCCGCGGCCGATGCCGGTGCCCGGGCCGATCGACACCCGGTGGCTGCGCCACTGCCGGGGGATGCTCGCCCGCCAGTGCCGGGGGATCGCCTACGTCACCGACCAGCCGGCGGTCGGACTCCCCGGATGCCTGACCACGTCGTGCACGACCCTCGAGGCCGCCCGGGACTGGGCTCGGGGCCGGCTCGAGAGCGCGCCGCCGGTGGCCGTCGCCGCCCGGGTCTGAGGGTCGGGCGCTGGCCGAGCCCGACGACGAGCGCGCGGAGTTCGCCCGAGCGCTCGCCGGGTGGGGTCTGACCGCAGAGCAGGTCGCCGAGACGCTCGCCGGAACCGCCTTCGGCCTCAGCCTGGTCGAGCTGCGTCCGCAGGAGGCCGGGAAGCCGAGCCCGGGGGTGGCGCTGGTCGTGTCCGACCGCAAGGACCCGGAGCTCCGGGAGCTCTTCGCCTGGCGGGCGGAGGCGACCCCGGAGGACTACGCGGCCGAGTGGAAGGTCGATGGGGCCCCGTCCGTCCGGGTCGTCCTCGGGCCCGACGAGCAGGCGCTCGTCCGGTTCGGGATCACCGTGCTCGCGCCCAAGCCGCTCGACCGGCGCTACCTGTTCGCCGTCCAGGCCCACACCGGGCAGCTCTCGCGCCTCCAGGTCCCGGGGACCGGGATCTGGCTGGCCCCGGCGCGCGCGGTCGAGAAGGCGATTGCCCGGGAGGGGCCGCAGGAGAACTACGCGATCACCGACCTCTGCCTCGGGGCCGGGGTGGTCGCCCGGTCGGTCGGGAGCATCGACGAGGCCCTGGCCCACGTCGGGGCCCCCCGGGAGTCGACGTCGTCCCCGCCGATGAACCGGGCCGAGCGGCGGGCGGCGGCGCGGAGGAAGGGGCCGTCGGGCGTGGCCTGAGCCGGCGCCCGGCCGGTGGCGGCGACCGTCGGCAGGCCGGGGGTCGAGGCCGAGGCCGCCGGGAGTCGGCGGAAACGACATATCGTGGTTGGGGCTACGGCGGGAGGGTCGTCTCGGCGACTGAGCCCACCGGAGCACGCTGGCCGCCCGGAGACAGCACCGCAGGCCCGCCGGTTGGGCGCGGTTGCGGCTGGACCCGGGCTCCCGCCCGCAGCGAGATCATCGGAGTCGCATGGCCGTAGAAGAAGCGAATGGCGCCGTCCGCGCCGACGAGCAGCGACAGGGCGTCCTGAGCGCCGTCTCCAACGAGATGGTCCGCCTCTACAAGGACAACTTCGGGCGGGGCCCGACGCGGACCCGGTCGAACTGGGCCGGCCCGGACGTAGTGGTCGTCACCCTCGAGGACACCTACACCCCAGCCGAGCGGCGCCTGGTCGAGATGGGCGAGCACAAGCCGCTGCGGGATCTGCGGCTGCTCTTCCAGTACGCCGAGGTCGACGCGTTCTGCGAGCCGATCGAGCGGCTGACCGGACGGAAGGTCCGGGCGTTCATCAGCGGGATCGACACGGCGGCCGACGTGGCGTGCGAGCTCTTCGTCCTGCATCCGGCCGGCTACGACGGGCCGGGCCGGGGAGGCGGCGAGTAGCCGCGGGTCCGAGCCCCGCCCCGGTCTCCGGGAGGCTCCCCGGCTGGCGGGGCTCGGGGAGTATCATTTGTGGCAGCGCTTGCGAGCTCCGGAGAGGGTGCGCGAGAGCCTTGTCATTGAGTGGTACGGCGTCGATCGGTGAACGGTCGATGTCCGGGCTATCGCACTCCGTAGAGAAAAGCGAGATGCGATGTCCTACATGAATTGTCCGCGGTGCGGACTGGGCGTTCGCCTTCGGGCGTCCTTCCTGACGCTCGAGCACTGTCCGCGCTGCCTGGCCTGGGCGCGGCTCTCGGTGCCGATGCGCGTCGTTCCCGGCCCCGGGCCGATGCTGACGCGCGAGCCGCCGCCGGTGGTGGACGCCGGGGCCCCGACGGCGGAAGCCAATGCCTGAGCCCACGCTGGCCCCGGGGCGGACCGGCGGGGGACTGGCCCCCGGGGAGCTGGTGATCGTCAGCGAGCGGACGGGGGCGACCCACCGGATCTGTCCGGCCGGGGAGCTCGACCTGGCGACGAGCCATCGGCTGGAGCGGGAGCTGCTCGGGGTCGAGCAGACCGACGCCTCGGGGATCGACCTCGATCTCGGGGGCCTGACCTTCATCGACACGGCCGGGATCCACGTCCTCTGCCGAGCCGCGGCCCGGTCGCGGATCGACGGATCCCGGCTGCGCCTGAGGCGCGGCCGGCCCGCCGTCCAGCGGGTCCTGGCCATCGCCGGCGTCGACCGGACGCTCCCGTTCGCGTCGTTTCCGCGGCCGGTCGGGGTCCGGGGACGGGGACGGGGACGGGGACGGGGACCGACCTCCCAGCCGGGCTTCGTCACCGAGTGGACGCGGTGAGCGCCGGTTAGACGGGGGACGAAGGCCGCGCCATCCCCTCCGCCAGGTCGCCGAACCCCGGGGCGAGGATGGCTCCGGGCTGCCCGATGAGCTCCTCGGCCACGAGCGCCTCGGTGGTCAGCATGAGCGCCGCGACCGAGGCGGCGTGCTGGAGGCTCAGGCGGGTGACCCTGACCGGATCGATGACCCCGGACTCGATCAGGTCGCCGAACGCACCGGTCAGCGCGTTCAGGCCGTGCCCGTCGGGCATGGCCCGCACCTGGTCGATGACGGCCTGCCCGTCGTAGCCGGCGTTCGAGGCGATCCAGTAGAGGGGGTCGGAGAGCACCGCGCGCACCACGTCCCAGCCCGCTCCCCGGTCGCCGTCCGGGGCGGGCCCGGCGAGCGCGCCGGCACAGCGCAGGAGCGCGACCCCGCCGCCGGGGACGATGCCCTCGGCCATGGCGGCGCGCGCGGCCGACAGCGACCCCTCGGTCCGGCGCAGGCGCTCCTTGGTCTCGACGGCGGTGGCCCCGCCGACCCGGACCACGGCCAGCCGGCTCGAGAGTCGCGCCCGCCGCTCGCGCAGGGAGTCGATGTCGCCGTCGTGGGTGGCTCGGTCGAGCTCGACGCCGATCTCGTGCAGGCGCCCCCGCACGGCCTCCTCGGTTCCACCGCCCTCGATGAAGGTGGTGGATTCCTGACTGACCACCACCCGCCGGGCCCGGCCGAGCGACTCGAGCGTCACGTCCTCGAGGCTCAGGCCGGCCTCGGGCGTGATGACTCGCCCGCCGGTGAACGCGGCGAGGTCCTCGAGGTAGGCGATGCGCCGGTGGCCGAACCCGGGCGCGCGGATCGCCGTCGCCTCCAAGGTGCCGTGCTGGTTGTTCTGGACCAGCATGCCCAGCGCCGCGCCGTCGACCTTCTCGGCGAGGATGATCAGCGGCTCGGGACGGCGCATGACCTGGCCGATCGCGCCCATCAGTTCCTGGACCGACGAGATCGGCTGGGTCGTCATCAACACGTAGGGGTGCTCGAGCACCGTCTCCATCCGCATCCGGTCGCGGACCAGGTAGGGCGAGAGGTGGCCGTTGTCGACGTGCATGCCTTCCACGAATTCGACGGAGATGCCCGGGGCCTCGCCCTCTTCGACGCTGACCACGCCGTCCTCTCCGACGCGGTCGAGCGCCTGCGCCACGGCGCGGCCGATGCGCTCGTCCTCCTTGGCCGCGATGGTCGCCACGTGGGCGAGGAGCTCGACGTCCTCCACCTTCCGGGCCGTCCGCTCGAGCTCGGCCACCACGAGCTCGACGGCCTCTTCGATGCCGCGGCGCAGCTGCATGGGGTTGACCCCGTCGGCGAGCACGCGCATGCCTTCGCGGATCAGCGACTGGACGAGCAGGGTGGCCGTGGTGGTCCCGTCGCCGGTCAGCTCGGACGTTCGGTCTGCGACCTGGCGCACGAGCTGGGCCCCCATGTTGGCGAACTGGTCGGAAAGCTCGATCTCACGGGCGATGGTCACCCCGTCGTTGGTGATGGTCGGCGCTCCGTTGAGTCGTTCGAGCACGACGTTGCGGCCCTTGGGGCCCAGCGTCACCTTGACGGTGTCGGCCAGCACGTCGACCCCTACCTGCAGGCGCCGCCGGGCGTTGTCGTTGAAGTGGATGATCTTGCCCATCGTGGTTCCTCTCGGGTCAGGCGGCGTCAGCGACGAGGATGCCCCGGCCCTGCAGGCGGCCCTGGTCAAGATCGGCCATGGCGTCGTTCACGGCCTCAAGGGGGTAGGCGCTGGTGTGCAGGGTGACCCTGCCCTGCGCGGTGAGCGTCATCAGCTCGGCGAGGTCGTTGTAGGAGCCCACGAGGTTGCCGATGAAGTTGATCTCGCGGGAGATGATGTCGATGGTCGGCACGTTGATGTTCTCGCCGTAGCCGATCACGTAGTAGGAGCCGGCCTGGCGGAGCATCGCGACGCCGTCCTCGATGGCGCCGCGCTCGCCGACGAAGTCGATGATCGCCTCGGCGCCCTTGCCGTCGGTCATCTCCAGGATGGTGTCCACCTGGGCGCCGTCGGCGGCCACGGTCGCGTCGGCTCCGATGGCCCCCGCCAGCGCCCGGGCGGGCTCGGACGGGTCGACGACGATGATCTCGGCCGTGGTCATCGCCTTCAGGCACTGGATTCCGATGTGGCCGAGGCCGCCGGCGCCGATGACCACGGCGCGCGAGCCGGGGTGGAGGATGGCGGCCGCCTTCTTGACCGCGTGGTAGGCGGTCAGGCCGGCGTCGGCGAGGGCGGCGATGTCCTTGGGGTGGAGGGTCGGCTCGAGCTTGACCACCGAGCGCGCGCTCGTCTTCAACAGCTCGGCGAAGCCGCCGTCGACCGAGATGCCCGGGAACAGGTTGTTCTCGCAGTGGACGTCGTCACCGGCCCGGCAGGCCCGGCAGAGCCCGCAGGTGATGAGCGGATGGACGATGACGGTGTCGCCGGGGACGACGTTGGTCACCGCCGAGCCGACCTCGTGCACCCAGCCGGCGTTCTCGTGGCCGAGGACGTAGGGGAGCTCGACCCCGGACTTCTCGGCCCACTGCCCCTCCTGGACGTGCAGGTCGGTCCGGCAGAGGCCGGCCCCGCCGAGACGGACGATCACGTCGTGCGGCCCGGTGATCTGCGGCTCGGCGATCTGCTCGACTTTGAGCGCCTCGTGGTACTTGTGCAAGCGCGCGGCGATCATGCCGCCACCTCCTCGGTCGGGTCGGGAACGCCGTGTCGGACACGCAGCAGCGAGCGGCACAGGCCGCCGTTGCTCTCGAGGCTCAGGCCCACGAGCCGGGCACGGCGCAGCCACATCGCAAGGTCGCCGGCGGGGATCGGGCTGCCGTCGCCCGCCACGAGCCCCGGCGCGTCCCGCTGGCAGGGCAGTCCGAGCTCGCGGCGCAGCGCCAGGCTGCGGGCGACCTCGGGGTGATCGGGCAGGTCGGCGACGCGCAGCCCGGCGACCGCCGCGTGGTCCAGCTCGCCGCCCTCGAGCAGCATCGCGCAGACGCGGCCCTGGCGCGCCAGCAGCGCCTTGCGCCGAAACAGCTCGCGCAGCGCCTCGAGATCGCCGGAGCCCTCGCCGGGGAACGCGGCGGCGAAGCCGCCGCCGGCCCCGATCGCGGCGTTGATCTCGGCGGCGGTGTAGTGGTCGTCGAGCACGACGCCGACCTTCCCCACCCCCGGCACCGTGCGCACGGCCGCGCGGGCGTCGGCGGCCATGAGAAAGGCGAAGTTGGGGGCGCACTGAGGGGTGGGCAGGCGCAGGTGCACGTCGACGTCACCGCCGTCGGTCACGACGCACGAGCCGACGAACCCCAGCGAGGTGATGGGTTCGTCGAGCTCGGGGTCGCGGACCGTGGCGAGCGCCTCGAGCACCCGCGCCCGCGTGATCACGCCGCGCCCTCCACGAGCTGCGCGTCGTCCGGGGCGGCGGGCGTGCCCTCTCCGGCATCCAGTTGCAGCTCCTCGGGAACCTCGACGCCGTACAGACGCGCGGCGTTCAGGCCAAGCACCTTCTTCTTGGCCGCCGTCGTCCAGCGCGGGAAGTCGGAGAACGTGTCATCCGGATAGTCCCAGTCGACCAGCCCCTCGATCTGCCACCTCGGCTCCCAGATCGCGTAATCGGAGCCGAACAGCATCTTGTCCTCGCCGACCCAGAACAACAGCTCGCCCATCACCTTGGCGAAGAAGCGCGGGCGGGCATGCATGAGCCCGCCGACGACGACCGACAGTCCCGCGTAGACGTTGGGCTCCTGCGTCGCCATGAAGCAGAAGTCCTCGATCCGCGGGAGCCCGACGTGCTCGACGATGAAGTTGAGCTCGGGATGGCTCGTCGCCGCGATGTCGACGTCCTTGACGTCGAAGGCGTCCTTGTCCAGCGGCCAGATCGTCGGCCCCTTGTGCACATGGATGTTCTTGATGCCGAGCTCCTCGCACTTCTCGAGAAAGCGCCGGGCCTCGGGATCGGCGAGCGTCCAGCCGCGTGAGCCCTGACGCCACTCGGCCGTGTAGAGCTTCACGCCCTGCAGGCCGTACTGCTCGTGGTCGGCCGCCAGCTGCGCCAGGCCGGCGTCGCCCTCGCGCGGATCCCAGCGCCCGTTGACGATGAGCTTGCCCGGGAAGCGGTCCAGCAGCGCCGCGTTCTGCCTGATGTCGTTGAAGCCGTTGGTGTACCACTCGCGCAGGTAGGTCGACTGGAAGATCGCCTTGTCGACGTAGCCGTCGGTGAAGACGTCCTTCTCGAAGTCCTCGACGGAGTACTTCTGGAAGTGCTCGAGCGACCAGTGCGTGTCGGGCGGTCCCAGGCCCTGGTAGGCGTGGAAGCACTCGATCCAGCCCTTGGCATACTGCTCGTTGCCCTTGGCCCAGTTCTCGGGGCTCGCGTCCCAGAAGTGCAGGTGGCTGTCGAGGACGAAGTACTTCTCGCCGTTCTTCTCATACATGCTCAGCCCTCCCCGACCGGCGTGAGGTCGAAGCTGATGTACTCGGCGGCGTCCTCGGGGTTGGCGAACATCAGGACACGGTCGTCGAGCACCACCATGCGGCCGTAGTGCGTCGACATGATCTCCTCGAAGTCGTCGGGACCGAAGTCCTCCCAGCCGAGCGCGTCGGCGATCTCCTGGAAGTCGAAGTCGATCGTGTTGATGCCGTCGACGCGGATCATCGAGGGCAGCTCGCGCATCGTCACGTCCTTCTTGTCGGCCATGACCTGCGCGACCACGTAGCCGACCTGGTTGTTCATGAGCGTGACGCCCGTCTGATTCGAGGACGAGCGGTCGGAGTTGAACTCGGGCATTTAGCTGATCTCCTTGGGGATCTCGAGGTGGATGTCCTCCAGCAGCTCGGCGAGACGGGCCTTGGAGGCCGCGAGCGAGTCGTCGAAGCGCACGACCTTCTCCGAGAGCTCCGACCAGATCGGCTGCAGCTGGCGGCCGGCCGCGAGGCTGACGGGCACCCACTCGTCCAGCCACCCCTGCATGACCTTGCGGTTGGCCTCGCCGTGCTGCTCGTCCTCGGCCAGCATCCGGAACAGCGCGCGTGCGCCGCGCTGCTCGCGGGCGCAGTCGGACTCGCCGCAGCCCATGATCGTCGGCGTGACGAAGTCGCCCTGGAGCGCTGCCGCGTGCATCACGAAGCCACTGCGAAACAGCTCGCCGACGAGCGGTTCGAAGACGATCGCCGTCGCGAAGAACGCCTGCGCCCAGTCACGGATGCCGGTCAGCTTCTCGACGTTCTCGCGCGTCGCCCGCCAGAGTTCGCTGTTCTGCCAGACGTCCTTGTGGGCGGCCCCGTCGAAGCCCTCGACCTGTTCGGAGACGTCGAGGTTGTAGAGGATGATGTCCTGCGCGAAGCGCAGCTTGTGCACCGCGCCGACGGCCAGCGCGTTGTTGATCATGTTCGTCGGTGCGTCGCGCTGGGCCGGCGTGTAGACGTGCATGCCGAGCCCGTGCTCGACGTGCGCCCAGGCCGAGACGTGCTTCTCGACGACAGCGGTCCACGAGCGGTTCCAGCCGGAGAACGCTTCGGCGGCCTTCGCGTTCGCCAGGACCCCGCTGATCTGGCGGACCGTGTTGGCGTTGTTGCGATAGATCGTCTGCTCCCATTCCTCGTTGGGATCGAGGAACAGGTGCCAGTTGCTCGACTTGAGCGCGGTCCATTCCTGCGGGTATCCCGACGAGCCGTCGGCGAAGGAATAGACCCAGCCCTGCGTGAGGTGACGCTCGGGATCGGGCTGGACGTCGATCGTGACGTCCTCGTAGACGGTCGCGCGGCGCTTCTTGGGCTCGAAGTAGTTGTAGGAACGACTGCGCGAGGACGGGAACTCCTTGGCCCCGGCCTCGGCGTCGGTGAACACCGGCTTGGGGACGCTGCGCGGCGCCTTGACGGTATCTGCGGGCATGCTGCTCCTCTCGTGCGCCGCGGTCATGCCGCGGTCGTCGTGAACCGGTCGAAATAGATGTGCGCCTCGGGAACGCCGCGGCGCTCGAGCAGTGCGATCGCGGCGTCGACCATCGGCGGCGGGCCGCAGAGGTAGGCGTCGACGTCCTCGAGGTCGTCCTCGAGGCGATCGACGACGTCGGTGACGAGGCCGGACTCCCCGTCCCAGTCGCCGTCCTCCTTGGCCTCCGACAGCGCCGGGACGAAACGGAAGCCGGGCAGCTCTCCGCCCAGGCGCTCGATCTCCTCCAGCGCGAAGAGGTCGTCGGCCGTCCGCGCGCCGTAGTAGAACGTCGCCGGGCGCTCGGTTCCCTTCTCGGCCATCGAGCGCAGCAGCGACAGGACCGGCGCCATCCCGGCGCCGCCGGCGATGAAGACGAGCCGGCGCGGCGAGCTGTCGCGCAGCGTGAACATGCCGAACGGGCCCCGGCAGGTCAGCGCGTCGCCGACCGAGATGCCGTCGCCCCGGGCCAGCAGGCCGGAGAAGTGGCCGCCCTCGTAGAGCTTGATCATGAACTCCAGGCGACCGGGCTCTCCCGGGGCGTTGGCCATCGAGAACGATCGGTGCTCGCCGTTGGCGCCGGGGATGCCGATGTCGACATACTGGCCGGCCTTGAACTGGAGGCCGTCGGGCTCGCTGACGCGCACGACAAGGCGCCGGATGTCATGGGTGAGCTCGTCGACGGCCTCGACCTCGGTCTCGACGGTGACGATCGGCACGCCGCTGCGGAGGGCCTCCTCGTCGTAGTGCAGCAGCTCGATCTCGACATCGGTGAGCGCGTGGGCGCGGCACAACAGGGTGTACCCCTCCTGCTCCTCGAAGTCGGGCAGGGCGAAGGTCGAGTAGCGATCGAGGTCGACGTCGCCATCGAGCAGGAACGACTTGCAGGACGAGCACTGCCCCTCCTTGCAGCCGTGCATGAGCATGATGCCCTGGCGGAAGGCCGCGTCGAGGATCGTCTCGTCCTCGTCGACCTCCATCTCGACGCCGACCGGCTCGAATCGTGCGATGTGCTTCTCACCCATGGCTGTGCCTCCTCGAGACGGCGCCGCCTCGCGGCGGGCGCGGCCGACCGGGGACCCGCTCGTGGGTCCCCGGCGGCATGTGCGCGGGCCGGAGGGCAGCGTCGTCAGGACGCCGCGCCCTCCTTGAAGGGACGGCCCGCCGGCCCGCCCTTCCGGTATTGGGCGATGTGCTTCTCGCGCTCGTCGGGGGACATCTCGTTGAGCGTCACGTTCGGGCTGTAGAGCGTGATGCCGCGGACCTCGTCGAGCGTCCACATCTTCTTCGGATCGAGGTCCAGGTGCGGCTGGGGGACGAGCGTGTGCCCGTCGTCGCGCACGTAGCCGAGGTCCTGCATGATGTCGGCGACGTCCATGCCGTGGTAGAGCGTCTCCCACTCGCGCTTGCCCGAGAGCTTGCCCATCGACGGGGTGGCGCGGCCCTCGTACTCCGGGCGGAACGCGACGGCGTCGGTCCAGTGGCAGGTCTCCGAGCAGTACGTGCGGACCTGGCCGTCGACCTCGTCGACGACGATGTCCTCGCGGACGAGGCACGGGACCATG
>JAXDHK010000080.1:0-4679 GCA_034664545.1 Solirubrobacteraceae bacterium | reverse complement strand
ATGTTGCGGAAGTTGCCGCGGAGCGTCCGGTGGGCGAGCTCGGCGATCTGCCCGGCCATCTCGAGCCCGGTGGGCCCGGCGCCGACCACGACGAAGGTCAGCCAGGCGGCCCGGGTGTCCGGGTCGGGCTCGAGCTCGGCCATCTCGAAGGCCCCGAGGATCCGGCTGCGCAGCTCGAGGGCGTCGCCGATGGTCTTGAGCCCCGGGGCGTGGTCAGGGTAGTCGTCGTGGCCGAAGTAGGAGACCACGGCGCCCCCGGCGACGATCAGGCTGTCATAGGGGGTGACGAGCTCGAGGCCGTGGACGTGGGAGGTCACCGTCCGGGCTTCGAGGTCGATCCGGTTGACCTCCCCGAGGACGACCCGGGCGTTGCGCTGGCGGCGCAGGATGTCTCTGATCGGCGGGGCGATCTCGCCCTCGGAGAGGATCCCGGTCGCCACCTGGTAGAGCAGCGGCTGGAACAGGTGGTGGGTCACCCGGTCGATCACCGTCACCTCGACCGGGGACCGGCGAAGTCGCTTGGCGGCGAACAGGCCACCGAAGCCGGAGCCGACGATCACCACCCGGGGTCGCGGCCCCATCAGGACTCGACCGGCCGGGGGACTCCCGGCGGATGCCGGGGCGTCGGCGTCGGCGTCGGCGTCGGCACCGGCGGCGCGGGGGTCGCCCTGGCCGCCGGCCAGGACGGTACGTGAGGGCTACGGCGCGCGCTCCCGCGAGCGCCGCACCCTCGCGCGCTACTCAGGGCCCGCCGTGACGGCGGCCCCCTTTCGGAGTCGTGTGGGTCAGGGCCCGTCTTTGCCCTCGGCCGGCGCGTCGACGAACGCATCCGGGGTGCCGCGCGACCCGGGGGGCGTCGGCTCGTCGTCCATCGGCGCATGGCCGCCCGTGGCGTCCCTGGCCGTGCCACTGCTCTCGTCGGTGGACGGGCTGCCCGGGTTGTGCCCGCTCGTCACGTCGGCACCAATGCCGCCCTTGCCGCTCTCGTCAGCGGGCGGGGGGCTCTCCAGGCGGTCCGGAACATCCTCAGCCATGGTGTCTCCTCTCGATGGTGTGTGCCTCACCTACCCGGGCCGGGGAAGTCCAAACGGGGCCCGAGCCTCTATGGTTTCCCCGTGCCGACCGACCCCCGCCCCGAAGGCGCGCCGCAGGCGCCTCGGGGGCACCAGTCCGAGCCGGCGATCAGTGTGCGCGGCCTCGTCAAGTCCTTCGGCGAGGTCCGGGCCCTCGACGGCTTCGACCTCGACGCCTGGCCGGGAACCGTCCTCGGCCTCCTCGGGCCGAACGGGGCGGGCAAGACGACGGCGGTCCGGGTGATGACCACGCTCCTGCGCCCCGACGCGGGTACGGCCCGGGTCGCCGGCCTCGACGTGGTCGCCGACGCCGCGCTCCTCCGGGAGCGGATCGGCCTGGCCGGGCAGTACGCGGCGGTCGACGAGAATCTCACCGGCCTCGAGAACCTCGTGATGGTCGGCCGCCTCTACGGGATGCCGCGGGCGGCGGCCCGGACGCGGGCCTGGGAGCTGCTCGAGCGCTTCGAGCTCGTCGAGGCGGCCAAGCGCCCGACCAAGACCTATTCGGGCGGCATGCGCCGGCGGCTCGACCTCGGCGCGGCCCTGGTCGCCCGGCCGCCCGTGCTCTTCCTCGACGAGCCGACGACCGGCCTCGATCCGCGGAGCCGGCTCAGCCTGTGGGAGACGATCGAGGAGCTGGTCGCCGAGGGGCGAACCGTCCACTTGACCACGCAGTACCTCGACGAGGCCGACCGGCTGGCCGACAAGATCGCCGTGATCGACCAGGGCCGGGTGATCGCCGAAGGTACGCCCGACGAGCTCAAGGACCGGGTCGGCGGGGAGCGGCTCGAGGTTCGGCTGGCCGACCCGGCGGAGGTGCCGGCGGCGATGGTCGCCCTGGCGCCGCTGTCCGACGAGGCCCCGACCGCCGAGGCGGCCACGGTCAAGCTGAGCGTCCGCCGGCGGCCCGGGGTCATGGTCGAGGCGGTGCGCCGGCTCGACGCGGCCGGGGTTCACGGCGTGGATGACCTGGCGCTCCGGCGTCCGACCCTCGACGACGTGTTCCTGGCCCTGACCGGCCACGTCGCCGAGACGGCCGAGGACGACGACGCCGAGGCCGCGGCGGCATGAGGCGACTCGTCTCCGACACGCTGGTGATCGCCGAGCGCAACCTCATCCGCCTCCCCCGGGCGCCCGACCTGCTCCTCGCCTTCACCGTCCAGCCGGTGATGTTCGTCCTGCTCTTCGTCTACGTCTTCGGCGGGGCGATCAGGACGCCGGGCTACGCCTATGTGGACTTCCTGCTCCCGGGCATCATCGTCCAGAACATCGCCTTCGGGGGGTTCGTCACCGCGTTGGGGCTGAACGAGGACCTCAACAAGGGCCTGATCGACCGGTTCCGGTCGCTGCCGATGGCCCGGGCCGCCGTGCTCGCCGGACGGACCCTGGCCGACGTGGCGACCAACCTCCTGTCGGTCTGCGTGCTCCTGGTGACCGGACTCATCATCGGCTTCACCTTCCACGCCGGGATCGGGCACGTGGTCGCCGGCATGGGGCTGCTGCTCCTGTTCGGCTACGCCTTCTCGTGGGTGTTCGCCCTGCTCGGGATGCTCGTCTCCTCGCCCGAGGCGGCGAACTCGCTCGGCTTCATCGCCGTGTTCCCCTTGACCTTCATCTCCTCGGCCTTCGTCCCGGTCGAGTCGATGCCGGCCCCGCTACGGGCGTTCGCCGAGATCAACCCGTTCACCGTCGTGGTCGACGCGATGCGCTCGCTCTGGGTCGGGGCCCCGGCCGGCGACAGCGTCTGGGGCGCGGTCGCCTGGTCGCTGGGCATCCTGGCCATCTTCGCCCCCCTCGCCGTCCGGCGCTACCGGCGCGCCGCCGGAGGGTGACGGGTCGGGGCGGCCTAACCCGCGGTCGAGGCGACCCGGTCGCGCTGGGGCTCGACGGTGTACCGGGGATCCCGGGCCGAGGCCATCCCGGCCTCGAAGATGCCGAACCGGGTGGCGGCCGACCCGGCCAGGAGCATTCCTCCGGCGAGGACGGCGGCCGCCCGGCTGCGGCGGCCGAGCATCCCGCCGATCCCGGCCCCGAGCACGGTGAGCGCCTTGCTCGTCCGCATGAGCGACCCGGCCCGCCCGGCGTGGAGAGGCTCGGCGACCGCGCCCATCCGGCGCTCCATCATCCGCTCGGCACCGAGCTCGGCGGCGGCGCCGAGGAGCGCCAGGCGCCGGGCCGGGCCGGCCTGGCCGCCGGGGGCGGCCAGCATGCCCAGGCCGGCCGCGGCGGTCGCCGCCGAGCCGACGAAGACGAAGGGCAGCTCGAGATGGGCGCCGTGCCAGACCGGGACGGCGGTGTCGGCGACGAGGGCCGCGGTGTAGGAGGCGACCGCGGGTCCGAGGCCGGCCGCTCCGAGCGTGGCCGCCCGGCCGACTCCCGGGGCCCGGCCGGTCAGCTCGGCGGCGGCGGCCAGCCCGGCGAGCGGGGCATAGCCGCTGAGGATCCAGGTGCCGACGCTCATCGGCGAGGTGACCTTGAAGACCCGGAGCATGTTCAGGAAGCGGGCCGGGCGCCCGAGGTCGTGGATCAGCGCCGCCAGGGACAGGGAGATCGCGGCGGCGGCTCCGAGCTTCGCCGGGCGGGCGAGACCCGAGCGGCCGGTCAGCTCGGCCCCGGCGGCCAGGACCGACGAGGCCCCGGCCAGGCCGCCGAGGAACAGGTATCCCGCGATGTCGCGCGCCTCCCATACGGGCGGATTGAGGACCGGCTGGCCGTAGTAGGAGTCGGTCACCGGCGGCGTCCGGCGAAGGCGAGGGCCACCCCGGCGAGCAGCGAGCCCGCGGCCAGGCCGACCTGGCGCCACATCGCCGGGAGGTCGCGGGTGGTGACGACGGGGTCGGGCGGGAGGCCGTAGACCTCGGGCTCGTCGAGGAGCAGGAAGAACGCCCCGGCCCCGCCGACCCCGTCGTCCGGGCGCTCCCCGTAGAGGCGGGCGCTCTCGACCCCGGCGTCGTGGAGCTCGGCCAGACGCTCGGCCGCACGGTCCCGGAGGTCGTCGAGCTCGCCGAACTGGATCGAGTCGGTCGGGCACGCCTTGGCGCAGGCCGGCTCGAGGCCGACTCCGAGGCGGTCGTAGCAGAGGGTGCACTTGAACGCCCGGCCGTCGTCCTCCCGGCGGTCGATGACCCCGAACGGACAGGCCGGGATGCAGTAGCCGCAGCCGTTGCAGACGTCCTCCTGGACGACGACCGTCCCGAACTCGGTGCGAAAGAGGGCGCCGGTCGGGCAGACGTCGAGGCAGGCGGCGTGGGTGCAGTGCTTGCAGACGTCGGAGGCCATCAGCCAGCGCATGTCGCCGCCGGCGTCGTCCTCCCCGGCCACCGGGAGGCCGAGCGGCCGGCCCTGCTCGATGAAGGCGACGTGGCGCCAGGTGTCGGCGCTCAGGCCGCCCGTGTTGTCGAGCGAGAAGCCGGTCTGGCGCAGGCCGTCGTCGGGGACTTGGTTCCACTCCTTGCAGGCGACCTCGCACGCCTTGCAGCCGATGCAGATCGACGTGTCGGTGAAGAAGCCCATCCGGGGCGGATGGTTCTCATGTCCCGAGGCGGTCGCCGGATCGCCATCGGACATCAGCACCTTGAGCAGCCCGGTGTCCGCACTCACGGCGCC
>JAXDHK010000079.1:0-13307 GCA_034664545.1 Solirubrobacteraceae bacterium | reverse complement strand
CCGGGCATCGATGCGGGCCAGGGCAACGCCCGCCCGGGCTCCGGTGCTGGCCAGGACCCGGCCGTCGGGGTCGACGACCTTGGCCTGGCCGGGGAAGCGCAACCGGCCAAACCGCCCGGACTGGTTGGCCGAGACCCAGACCACCTGGTTCTCCAGGGCGCGTGCCCGGTCGAGCAGGTTGAAGTGGTGTACCTGCCGGTCGCCGCGGATCCGGCGAGCAGGTCGCCGGCGGTCGACGGGCCAAGCGGCAAGGCAGGCGACGATCTCGGCGCCGTCGAGCACCAGGGCCCGCGCCGCCTCGGGGAAGACCTTGTCGTAGCAGATGAGCATGCCCATACGACCGACCGGAGTCTCGAAGGCCGTGAAGGCCTCACCCGGCCTGAAGACCCCGCGCTCGCCCGGGGGGAGGTGAACCTTGCGGTGGTGGCCGAGGATGCCGTCCCCGCTCAAGCAGACGGCGCTCGAGAAGGGTCCCCCGGGCGCCGCCTCGGTGTAGCCGATGCACATCACCGCCGGGCCGGCCGCGCCCGACAGGCGGGCGAAGACCTCGGCGTGCCGGGGCAACGCCGGCGGCCCCGCGACCGCGGGTCGCCGATCTCCGGGCCGGGGCTCGTGGATGTAGCCGCCGAGCGCCGACTCCGGGAAGACGATCAGAGTCGCCCCGCGGGCGCGAGCCCACCGGGTCGTCTGCTCGACTCGCCGGACGCACGCGTCGATGTCCCGGCCGAACGGCGCGGCCACCGCGGCCACGACCGGCCCTCTCGCCGCCCTCCCCCGATAGCCCGGCATGTCCACGCGCGGATGTTCCCAGCTGACCGAGCCCGGTTGTCTGGACCGTGTGTCCAGGATTTCCGCCACTCAAGCCGACCTGACGGCGCGGCGTCCGCCCCCCGGCCGCCGAGTCGCGCGCTTCGGCTCAGCCGGTGTTGCGCAGCCCCCCGGCGATGCCGTTGATGGCGAGGAAGCTCGTCCGGCCGAGGTCGTCGCCCCCGGCCCCGGCCCGGGCCCGGCGGAGCAGCTCGACCTGGATGAACGACAGGGGGTCGACGTAGGGGTTGCGGCGGTCGATCGAGCCCTGGAGGAGGGGCTCCCGGTCGAGCAGGCGGGTGCCCCCGGTGACGGCGACGAGCTCGGCGCAGGTCAGTGCGAACTCGGCGGCGATCAGGCTCCAGATCCGCTCGCGGGCGTCCTCCTCGTCCCAGAGCAGGACGTACCGCCGGGCGATGTCGAGGTCGGTCTTGGCGCAGGCCATCTCGGCGTTGGAGACGAGGCCCGAGAAGAACGGCCAGTCGCCCTCCATCTCGGTCAGGAGCTCGAGCCCGAAGCGCTCCCGGGCGGCCGCCAGGGCGGTCCCGAGGCCGTACCAGGCCGGGAGCACGACCCGGGCCTGGGTCCAGGAGAAGACCCACGGGATCGCCCGGAAGTCCTCGATCCGGGCCGAGCGCCGGCGCTTGGCCGGACGGGACCCGAGCTGGAGGCGGGAGATCTCCTCGACCGGGGTGACGGCGTGGAAGAAGGCCGTGAAGTCGGGGTCCCCGTACACGAGCTCCCGGTAGGCCCGCTCCGAGGTCCCGGCCATCACGCGCATGACCTCCTCGTAGCGGTCGAGCCGGGGTGGGTCGTGGGGGGCGGCGGCGTCGAGGGCGCTGATCAGCACGGCGCTCGCCGTCAACTCGAGCTCACGCCGGGCGATCTCCGGGATCGAGTACTTGGCCGAGAGGACCTCGCCCTGCTCGGTCACCTTCAGGCGCCCGTGCACCGTCCCCGGGGGCTGGGCGAGGATCGCCACGTTGCTCGGGCCCCCTCCCCGGCCGACCGCCCCCCCGCGCCCGTGGAAGAACGTCCAGGTGATCCCGTGCCGGCTCATCAGCTCGGCCAGGCTGATCTGGGCCCGGTAGATCGCCCAGCCCGAGGCGACGTACCCGACGTCCTTGTTGGAGTCGGAATACCCGACCATGATCTCCTGCTCGTCGTGGACCGACCGGAGCGCCGCCCGGTAGACCGGCATGTCGAGCAGGGTCCCCATCGTCTCGGCCGCCGCCTCGAGCGTCTCCCCCGACTCGAACAGCGGGACCACGTGGAGCATCGCCCCCTCGCCCCCGGCCTTCGACAACCGGTTCTCCTTCATCAGGAGGAGGACCTCGAGCAGGTCCGCCGGTCCACTCGTCCCCGAGACGACGTAGCTGCGCACGGCCCCGGCGTGGTCCCCCCGGAGGAGGTCGTAGAGCCGGCGGAAGGTGTCGACGACCTCGCGCGTCTCGGCCGAGAACCCCGAGATGTCGGCCGGGATCAGCGGCCGGCGCTCGGCGATCTCCCGGGCCAGGAGCTCGGCCCGGGCGGCCGGCTCGAGCGACTCGTAGGACTCGTGGACCTCGAGGACGCCGAAGATCTCGGCCAGGGCCCGGCGGTGGCGATCGGCGTGCTCGCGGACGTCGAGGCGGGCGAAGTGGAAGCCGAAGACCTCGACGATCCGGATGACGTCGCGGAGGTCGCCGGCCGCGACGAAGCCCCCCCGGTGGGCCCGGAGGGAGGACTCGACCAGATGCAGGTCGGCCAGGAGCTCGCCCGGGTCGGCGTACCCGGTGTCGTTCTGCCTGCGGGTCGCCCGGACGCGCTCGGAGATCAGGGCGAACACCCGGCGGTAGGGCTCCTCGGGGTGGCGGCGGGCGAGCGAATCGGCCAGCTTCGGGAACCGCTCGAACCCGTCGGCCAGGAGGCCCTCGAGCTCGCCCGCCACCCCGGTCACCCGGGCCGAGAGCGACACTCGGCTGGCCAGGTCGTGGAGGCGGTGCTGGAGCAGGCGCAGGCAGGCGGTCCGCATCAGCTCGAGCGTCTCGGCCGTGACCGCCGGGGTGACGTGGGGATTGCCGTCGCGGTCGCCGCCGATCCACGAACCGAACGAGAGCAGCGGGGGTACCGGGATGTCCGCGTCCGGGAACGACGCCCCGACCGCGGCCTCGAGCTCCCGGTAGAAGGTCGGGACGACGTCGACCAGGGTCGAGGTGAAGTACACGAGCCCGGTCCGGACCTCGTCGAGCACGGTCGGGGTCACCGCCCGGAGCTCGTCGGTCCCCCAGACCTCCTGGACCGCCGAGGCCAGCCGGTCGCGGACGAGCTCGACGTCGCCCGGGAGGGGGTGGCGCTCGTCGAGGGCCCGGAGCATGGCGAAGATCCGCGAGAGCTTCTCGACCGTCGTGCGCCGGCGGGCCTCGGTCGGATGGGCGGTCATGACGAGGCGGACCTCGGCTCGGGCGAGCATCTGCTCGACCTCGGCGGCGGTCGTCCCCGACTCGGCCAGCCGCTGCATGGCGTGACGCGGGGACCCGCGCCGGGGCGCCGGGGCCCGGCGAACCTCGCGGGCCCGGAGGCGGCGGATCCGCTCGTTGTCCTCGGCCAGGTTGACCAGCCCGAACCAGCAGGTCAGCGAACGGATCAGAACCTGGAGATCCTCGAGCGACATCTCCCCGACCAGGTCGGCCAGCTCGTCGGCGGCGCCGGCGTCCCCCTCCCGGGCCCGGGAGGCGAGGCTGACCGAGCGCTCGTGGAGCTCGAACGCCTCCTCGCCCTCGGCGTCGCGGATGACCTCGCCGAGCGCCCAGCCCAGGAGCTCCTGGTCGTCGGCGAAGGACCGGGCGTCGGTCGGCCGGGGCGGGAGCCCGGTCCGGGACGGAGCCGGTTCGAGCGGGACGCGGATGTCCGGGGGGCTCGTGTGCGGTGAGCCCATGGCCGCATTATCCAGGACCGGGGCGGCCGCCGTCCGGGACCGCCGGTCCGAAGATCGACCGCCGTCCTCGACCGCCGGTCGAGGCTAGACTCGGGGGTATGGAATGGCGCCAGCTCGACGTCGATATCGGCCCGGGCCACTACCACTTCGCCCCCCAGGCTCCGCGCACGCCGATGCGCTTTCGCCGGGCGGCGGTGATGCGCGGGTACGAGACGGACATGGGCGCGCTCGGGGCCGGCGAGGTCACGCTGACCGTCCACGACCGGGGGAAGACCCGGGTGGCCGACGCGGACCTCCCGCACTTCGACGTCGACCCCGACGGGACCGCCCGCCCGCGGACCGCCGGCTGACCCCCGCCGGGCCGGCCCGACCGGTCGCTGGGGGCATGGGGACCGGCGGTCCATTGACTTCCCCGGGGACCGCGCCTACCGTGAACGCGTAGCCTCTGGTTCCCGCAACGGCCGGCTGGCCCCTCCGGAAGGCGCGCGTGCCCTCACATAGGTTGTCCCCCCTCGACGGATCGTTCCTGCGCTTGGACGCAGCCGGCTCGATGATGCACGTCGGCTGGAGCGCGGTGTTCGCCGCCCCGGGCGAGAACCCGCGTCCGAGCGTCGAGGCGCTCCGGGAGCGGGTGGCCGGACGCCTCCACGAGGTCCCGTGGTGCCGGTGGCGGCTCGAGCCGGCCCCGCTCGGCCTGACCGAGCCCCGCTGGGTGGAGGACCCCGACTTCGACGTCACTGCCCATGTAGTCGAGCTCACACGGCCGAACCGGCGAGTGAGCTCCGAGGAATTCGCCCAGTTGCGCAACGACGTCCTGTCCCTGCCGCTCGACCGGTCGCGACCGCTTTGGCAGGTTCTGCTCGTTCCGCGCCTAGCCGACGGCCGGGTCGGGATGATCGGGAAGATCCATCACTCCCTGGTCGACGGGGTGGCCGCCCTGCGGATCGTCGGCCTCGTGCTCGACGGCGAGCCGGACGCCGTCTCCGCGCCCGAGGTCGCCTGGGCGCCGACCAACGGGGCGACCGGGCCGGTGGCCTGGACGATCGACGGGGTCGCGCGGACGGCGAGCGACGCGGTGCGCGGGGTGAGTCTTTCGGCCAGGCTCGCCGCACGGCCGCGGAGCAGCCTCCGAGGGGCGCTTCGGGGAATCGGGCACGTGGTCGGGGCCGCGCGGGACGACATCCTCCCGGCGGCGCCGGACTCCCGCCTGAACGTCCGGATCGGCCCCCGCCGGGCGTTCGCCGGCTACCACTCGCCCCGGGCCGAGTTGCGGGCCGCCCGAGCGCGGGGCGGAACCCCCAACGACATCGGGCTGGCCGCGGTCTCCGGCGCCCTCCGGGCCTTCGCCGCCGGGCACGACGGGCCGCCGACGGCCCCGCTCAAGGCGATGGTCCCGGTGAGCATGCGCCGGGCCAACGAGACCGAGTCGGGCAACCGCTTCGCGATGGTCTACCTCCGGCTCCCGGTCCACCTCGACGGGCTGGCCGACCGCCTGGCCTGGGTGCGCGCCCAGACCGAGGAGCTGAAGTACTCGGACCGGGCCGAGGGAACGCAGCTCCTCTTCGCCGCCGGCGGCCTCCTCCCGGCCCCCCTCCGGTCGCCCGTGGTCTCGGCCCTGGCCGCCCCCCGGGTGTTCAACCTGACCGTCTCCCAGTCGCCCGGACCCCGGGGCTCGCTCTACCTGCTGGGCTGCGAGCTCGAGGAGCCCTACTCGGTGGTTCCGGTCGCCCAGGGCCACGCCCTGGCCATCGGGATGGTCCGCTACCGCCAGGAGCTCTTCTTCGGGTGCTACGGCGACCCCGACGCCCTGCCCGACCTCGACCGGCTCCCCGGGCTGATCGGCGGGGAGATGCGCGCGCTCGGGGCGCTGCCCGGAAAGCGGTCCCCGGCCCCGCGGGCGGTCGCGGCCGGCTGATCGCGACCGGGGGCCGGCGGGGCTAGGAGGGGTCCTCGCGGGCGTCGCCGGCCTCGGTGGCGGCCGCGCCGGGCGGGGGCTCGACCCGGAGGGTGACCTTGCCCATCGGGGCGATCAGCATGACGAGGCCGACCCGCCGGTCCTCCGGGGCTTCGGTGCGGTACTCGCGGAGGATCACCCCACCGAGGAGCTCCCCGGCGGCGATCCGCCCGGCGATGCTCTCGGCGAGCTCGGCCGGGACGAACCCGACCTGAAGCTCGCCCTTGGCGTCCCAGATGGTGACCGCGTGCGGGTCGACGGGGTTCTTCGGATCCGGGGCGAGGACGACGACCGATCCCGGGGCGAACCGCGCGTCCTGGGCCGCCTCGGGCTGGTGGGTCAGGCCGGCCACCTTGCACAGGCGGCATCCGGCCTCGCGCAGCCAGCCGTCCTCGCCCGGCTGGGTGAACTCGCCGATCGGGTCGAGCAGGGCGAAGCCGAGGGCGCGGATCGTCGAGCCCTCCTCGGCGGTGAACGAGCTGTCGTCCCGGACGACCCGGAGGTTGGTGTCCAGGAGCGGAAGGCCCTCGACCTCCGGTCCGGCGTCGACCCGTCGCAGGCGGGCGAGGATGCCCATCAGGCGGCCTCAGGCGGTGCTTGAGCTCTGGGCATACAGCTCAGATGATGCCGCGTCCGGACCGAGCCCGACGCCCGGGCCCCCGGCCCGGCGGAGCCCCGGGGCCGCGAGGCGGTCGGCGGCCAGCTCCCGGGCCGCGGCCAGCGGGGTCTGGCCGGCTTCGCGGGCCCGGAGGAGGACCCGCCCGAGGACGCCCTCGATGTCGGCCGCCCGGCGGGTGGCCAGGCCGAGGTCGTACCCGGTGAGCTCGAGGGCGACGTTGATCAGGCCCCCGGCGTTGACGATGAAGTCCGGGGCGTAGAGGATGCCCCGGGCGGCGAGCCGGTCGGCCCGGGCGTCGTCGTCGAGCTGGTTGTTGGCCGCCCCGCAGACGATCCGGCACCGGAGCTCCTCGACCCGCCGGGCGTCGAGCAGGCCGCCGAGGGCGCACGGGGCGAGGATGTCGACCTCGGCGGCGTGGGCTCCGGCCGGATCCTCGATCCAGGCGGCGCCGAGCTCGCCGGCCAGGGCGCGCTTGGCCTGGTCGACGTCGCACAACCGCAGCTCGGCTCCGGCGGCCCCGAGCCTCCGAGCCAGGTCGGCCCCGACGCTGCCCAGGCCGACGATGGCCACCGAGCGGCCCGCGAGGTCGGGGACCCCGTAGACCGCCTCGGCGCAGGCGCGCATCGCCGCGAGCACCCCGGCCGCCGTGAACTCGCCCGGGTCGCCGCTCCCCCCGCCGGCCGCCGGCCGGCCGACCACGTGGTCGGTGAAGCCGGCCAGGAAGGCCATGTCGGCGCTCGTGGTCCCGACGTCCTCGGCGGTGATGTAGCGGCCCCCGAGCAGGTTGACCGCGTCGGCGAGGTCCCGCAGGAGGGCCTCGCGCTCGACCCCCGGCTCGGGGCCCGCCCCGTCGGGGAGGCGGACCACGGCCTTGCCACCCCCGAGGGGCAGCCCGGCGACGGCGGCCTTGAGGGTCATCGCCGCCGAGAGGCGCAGGGCGTCGTCGATCGCCGCCCCGAGGTCGGGGTAGCGCCAGACCCGGCAGCCGCCGAGGGCGGGGCCGAGGGCGGTCGAATGGACGGCGACGATCGTGTGGGCCCCGGTTCGCCGTCCCCGGGAGACGAGGAGCTGCTCGTGGCCGGCCGATGCCAGGCGCTCGACCGGGCCGGGGCGGGTCGGGTCAGTAGGCGAGGAGCTCACGGCACACCCTCCTGATGTCGTCGGTCTGGGGGAGGACGGCCCGCTCGAGCCCGGGGGCGAACGGGATCGGGACGTCGGGGGCGGCGACCCGGCGGATCGGTCCGTCGAGGTCGCCGAACGCCCGGTCGGCGATCAGGGCGGCGACCTGGGCCCCGGCGGCGCAGGTCGCGTTGGCCTCGTCGACCACGACGACCTTCGCGCACCGGGCGACCGAGTCGAGGATGGCCGCCTCGTCGAGGGGGACGAGCGACCGGAGGTCGAGGACCTCGATCCGGGCGCCGTCGAGGTCGGCCGTGGCCTCGAGGGCGGCCCAGACCATCGCGCCGTAGGCGATGACGACGAGATCCTCGCCCGGCCGGGCGATCCGGGCGGTCATCGGCGTCTCGTAGGACCCGGAGGGGACCTCGCCCCGGATCCGGCGGTAGAGGTTCTTGTGCTCGAAGAAGCAGACCGGGTTCGGATCGTGGATGGCGCTGATCAGTAGGCCCTTGGCGTCGGCCGGGGTCGACGGGGCGAGCACCTTCAGCCCCGGGGCGTGCATGAACCAGGCCTCGGGATTCTGCGAGTGGAACGGCCCCCCGGAGAACCCGCCCCCCGAGGGGAGGCGGACGGTCAGGGGGACGGCGAGGCGCTGGCGGTAGTGCATCTTCCCGGCGACGTTGACCAGCTGGTCGAAGCCGCAGGCGACGAAGTCGGCGAACTGCATCTCGCAGACCGGCCGCATCCCGGCGACCGCGGCCCCGACCGCCGTCCCGACGATGCCCGACTCGGCCAGCGGGGTGTCGATGACCCGGCGCTCCCCGAACTCCTCGAGGAAGCCGTGGGTCACCTTGAACGCCCCGCCGAAGGCGGCGACGTCCTCGCCCATGACGAACACCCGCGGGTCCTCGCGCATCGCCTCGCGCAGGCCGTCGGAGATCGCGTCGAGGTAGGTCATCTCAGACATGGCGCTCCTCCCGGGCGAAGCCGCTCCACGGGGCGCTCCCCACGCCGAGGGGCTCGGGCTCGCCGGTGGCGAAGAGGCCGTCGGTCGCGCCGGCCGGGTCGGGCTCGGGCATGGCGAGCGCCTCGGCCGTGGCCCGCTCGATCTCGGCGGCGACGCCGGCCCGGAGCGCGGCGGTGTCGACGCCGGCCGCCCGGAGGCGACGCTCCTGGGTGAGGATGGGGTCGCGCGCGCGCCAGTGGTCGACGAGCTCGGGCGGCACGTAGCGCATGTCGTCGTGGGCGGCGTGGCCGTGCATCCGCATCGTCATCGCCTCGATCAGGGTCGGCCCCTCCCCGGCCAGAGCCCGCTCCCGGGCCCGGCGGGTCGCCTCGAAGACGGCCTCGACGTCGTTCCCGTCGACCACGACCCCCGGGAAGCCGTAGGCCCGGGCCCGCTCGACCGGGTCGACCGCGTACTGGAGGCGGATCGGGGTCGAGAAGGCGTACTGGTTGTTCTCGAGCACGAAGATCACCGGGAGGCGCTGGACTCCGGCCCAGTTCATCGCCTCGTGGAAGTCGCCCCGCGAGGTCGCCCCGTCGCCGAGCCAGGTCAGGGCGCACCGGGGCTCGTCGCGGAGGCGGTAGGCCATGGCCATCCCCGTGGCGACGAGCATCATGTCGGGGAGCATCGAGACCATGCCGACGCAGCCGAGGCCCGGGTCTCCGAAGTGGACGTTGGCGTCGCGTCCGCCGGTGACGCCGCCGGCCCGGGCCATGTACTGGCCGAGGATCCGGGCCGGGGTCACGCCGCGGACGAGATGGGCGGCAAGATCTCGGTGGAGGACGCAGAGGCCGTCCCGGGGCCCCATGGCGAACGCCGCCCCGGTCGAGACCGCCTCCTGGCCGTACCCGTCGTAGAAGGACCCGGGGACCTTGCCCTGCCGGTAGAGGGTCATCGTCCGGTCCTCGATGCCGCGCATGAGCAGCATGTACCGGAGGAGCTCGGTTCGATCGGTCCGATCGAGATGGTCCGGGAGGGGCGGGGTCTCCGCCGCGGTCTCCAGACCGCCTGCCAGTTGCGTCGCCATGGCGCGCTGCCTTTCTCGGGCCTCCGGGATCTCCGGGTGGGCCCGATCCGGCGCCGGGGGGGTGACCTCCGGCGCCTCGATGACAACTTCCTATTCAGTTGTGCCGGCCTCCAGGGCCCGCTCATCCAATGTACTCCTCGGCCGGGCGGATTCCGGCGTCCGGGGGGCGCCAACCGGGCATAACGCCGGGGACGGGGCGTCCAGCCCGACGAGGCACGGCCACGAGGAGGAGTACGACAGATGGGATTCGACCAGTACCACGAGCCGGTCGAGGAGCTCTCGCAGCAGACGCGGACGTTCGCACGGATGATGGTCTCGCTGATCGAGGAGGCCGAGGCGATCGACTGGTACGAGCAGCGGATGTCGGTCGAGCAGGACGCCGAGGCCCGGGCGATCATGGCCGACGCCCAGAAGGAGGAGTTCAAGCACTTCTCGATGGACCTCGAGTTCCTCCTGCGCCGCAAGCCGATCTGGCGCGAGATCGCCGAGGGCGTCCTCTTCAGCACGGGGAGCATCGTCGAGCACGGCGACGACGCGGAGGAGAGCGCGTAGCGGACCCCGGACCCCGGACCCGGATCCGGGCGCCGGCGGCGGGGCGCGGGCTCAGCGTCCGAGCAGGCCGTTGGCACCGGCCGCGCCCAGGCACCCGACGGCGGCGTAGCCCTGGACGTGGCGTCCCCCGGCGTCGACCGAGGCGACCCGGGTGGGGGAGCTGCGCCCCCGGTAGTGGGCCATCCAGAAGCGGCCGGAGAAGCCCGGGCCGGCGTCCAGGAGGTAGGGGCGCAGGGCGAGCACCCGGCCGGGGGCCGACTCGACGGAGACCGCGCGGGTGGTCGGGGTGGTCAGCAGGAGGACGAAGACGTCGCCCGACCGGCAGAACATCGTGTAGCCGCCGGTCGGCACCCCGGGCCGGATCGCCCGGCAGCCGACGGCCCCGTGGGTGCGGCCCCCGCCGGGGTAGGTGAGCTCGACCAGCGGGCACCAGGCCGGGGTCGGCCGCCCGCCGGGGACGAGCGGCTCGAGGCTCGGCTCGACGCTGACCCGGTAGCTGCCGCCGGCCGCGGTCGGGCCGGTCACCGGGAGCGCGCCGGGGCCGGGGGTGGGCGACGCCGGGCCGCCGCACCCGGCGACGAGGAGGCCGGCGGCCAACAGCGCCGAGGGTCCTCCGCGGACGCTAAGGTCAATCGAGGCCCACAGGGGCGGGCGTACCCCGATCGGGGGGCGGCCGGCGGCGTCGTCGAGCGAAAGGAGCGTCACGAATGGCGGTTGCGCATCAGCCGGGGCCGGGGAGCGCGGTCGAGGCGCTCTCCTACGAGGATCTCTATCGCCGGGGAGCAGGGCCACTGGTTGGCGTCGGCGATCGACTTCTCGGCCGACCGGGACGGCTGGGCCGGGCTGAGCGACATCCAGCGGCGGTCGGCCGTCTGGCTCTACTCGATGTTCCTCTACGGGGAGGACTCGGTCGCCGAGAACCTCTCCCCCTACATCGACGCGGCCCCGACCACCGAGCAGAAGTACTTCCTGGCCACCCAGCAGGTCGACGAGGCGCGCCACGCCGTCTTCTTCCACCGCTTCTTCACCGAGGTGATCGGGGTCGGGCCGAGCATCGCGGACACCCTCGCCGCGACCCGGCCCCACCTGAACTGGGGCTACCGGGGGGTGTTCAGCCGCCTCGACCGGATGGCCGGCGAGCTCCGGCGGGACCGGTCGCTGCCGAAGTTCGCCCAGGCGATCGCCCTCTACCACCTCGTCGTCGAGGCGACCCTCGCCCAGCCGGGCCAGCACTTCATCGAGGAGCACTTCGCCCGGGCCGGATCGCTGCCGGGGTTCAGCGAGGGGATGGCCAACGTCGCGATCGACGAGCAGCGCCACATCGGGTTCGGCGTCAAGACGCTCCACGACTGCTTCGAGGCCTCGGGCGAGTGCCGGGCGGCGGTGGCCGAGATCCTGGCCGAGGTCTTCCGCTACGTCGTCGCCGTGTTCATCCCCCCGGGCTGGGACCGGGAGTACACCCGGGCGTACGGCTTCGAGCTCGAGGACGTCTACGCCTTCGGGATCCGGTCGATCCGGACGAAGTGGCGGGCCGCCGGGTATCCGCTCGAGGACATGCCCCCGGGCGTGCTCCCGCTCGACTTCTCACTCCCGGAGGAGGAGATCGCCCGGCGGGTGATCGTGCTGACCGCGGCCGGGGTCCTCGGCCAGCCGAACCCGCGGCCGGGGGTCACACCCGAGATCGAGGGGCTGTTCTTCGACACGGTCGCCCGGACGATCGACCCGTCGCGGGCCGGTCCCCGCCGGCTGGTCATCCAGTGGCGGTTCACCGACGCCGATCCGTGGCACGTCGTGATCGACGGGATGACGAGCCGGGCCGCCCCGGGCGAGGCGGCCGGGGCCGACGTGACGATCGAGAGCCCGTGGAAGGACTGGGTCGAGCTCGCGGCCCACGGCGTCAACCCGGCGGGAGCCGTCCTCGGCCGGCGCCTCCGGGTCCACGGGTCGCCGCGGGCGCTGCTCCGGCTGCCCCGGCTCGTCCGCTACCGGCCCCGGGTGGCCGCCTGACGCAGAGGACGGTGGGTTGCGGTTCTCGGGGGTGAGCCCGCCGTCGTCGCGGCGGCGCGCGCCCGGGCGACCGGGTCAGCGATCGTCGACGATCTCCGCGAACGGCCGGCGGTCGGCGCGGTCGATCCAGTGCTCGGCCGGGTGGCGCTCGGGGTCGGCCGGGCGGGCCGGGTGACCGAAGGTGAGGACGATGGCGACCCGCTCGCCATCGGCGGCGCCGACGACCCCGGCCAGGCGCTCGCCGTCGGCGACGCCGTTCGGAGTCGACCCGATCCCGAGGCTGTGGGCGGCCAGCATCATGTTCTGGGCGGCGCGGCCGGCGTCGAAGTCGGTCGGCCCCTTGGCGCCGACGACGACGGCCACGACCAGGGCGGCCCGGCGGACGTTCTCCGGGGAGTACACCCCGGCGGCGGCCGCCTCGACGAGCTCGGGGTCGCGCAGGACGACGAAGCGCCGGGACTGACGGTTGCGCGAGCTCCCGGCCACGCGCCCGGCTTCGAGGATCCGGCGCTCGGCGGCCGGGTCGAGCGGGCGCGGGTCGTAGTCGCGAACCTCGCGCTTGCTGACGATGGCCAGGTAGGCGTCCACGTCGGGAGCCTAGTCGCGCCGGTGCTCAGGCGCGGTCGGGCTGGGAGCGCGCGCCGAGAATGGCGTCGGCCCGGCGTATCCCGGTCGCGGCACCGCTCCTGACCATGTCGGCGTAGCCGCCGGCCGGGAGGCTCTCGGCCCGCTCGGCGGCGAGGGCGAAGAACTCCCGGGACCGCCTGACCGTCTCGTAATCCTCGTCGGAGTGGGCGATCTCCTCGTAGGAGTTGCCGAGGTTGAGGTAGAGGGACGGGTAGAAGCTGTTGACCCGATCGTCCCGGGCGGCTTCGGCGTGCTTGAGGGCGCGCTCGTTCCAGTCGAGCCGTGCCTCGGCCGTTATCTGGTGGCGGGCGAGGTAGTGGGCGGCGACGCAGGCGTCGAAGTCATCCTCCCGGTCGGTCCAGGCCTGCTCGAAGAGCCGCTTCGCCTCGTCGAAGGCT
Organism: Solirubrobacteraceae bacterium; assembly: GCA_034664545.1. Taxonomy (GTDB): domain Bacteria; phylum Actinomycetota; class Thermoleophilia; order Solirubrobacterales; family Solirubrobacteraceae; genus Palsa-513. Next base: position 274 of record JAXDHK010000079.1, on the reverse strand, counting down.
CCGGCCCCCTCGGCGGCCATGCCCTGAATGCAGAGCTCCATCACAGCGTTCGTTTCCATGGGGGCTCCTCTCGTTCGCTTCCCGGCCCAGGCGGCGCGGTCCTCCCCGGAGTATGCACTCTCGCCCGCCCCGGCCGGCGACCGCGACGGGCGTCGCGACCGTCTCAGCCGCCCGCGGTGGGCGGACCCGGCGCACGGTCGCCGATCGGCTACTCGACCGCCCGCTCGATCATCACCGAGGTCGCCTTGACGGTCGCGACGGCCTTGACGCCCTC
>JAXDHK010000078.1:0-3960 GCA_034664545.1 Solirubrobacteraceae bacterium | reverse complement strand
CGTCGGCGGCCGCTGCTAGAGTCGGAGGCGTCCTTTAACCAGGTCCGGCGAGGCCAGGAAGGAACCGATGAGCAGCGAGAAGGTCGTTCTCGACGCCGATGGCATTCGGCGGGCCCTGACCCGCATCGCCCACGAGATCGTCGAGAAGAATTCGGACGGAGAGCCGCCCGCGCTCGTCGGGATCCACCGCCGGGGTGCGCCCCTGGCGACCCGCCTCCAGCGACTCGTCGCCGAGGTGCTCGAGACGGAGGCCCCCCTCGGCGACCTCGACATCTCCTTCTACCGGGACGACGTCGCCACCCGGCCGGAGGCGCCGGTGGTCAACGCCTCGAACCTCGACTTCGGGATCGACGGCCGGACGGTGGTCATCGTCGACGACGTGCTCTTCACCGGACGGACGGTCCGGGCGGCGATCGACGCGCTCTTCGACTACGGCCGCCCGGCCCGGGTCCAGCTCGCCGTCCTCGTCGACCGGGGCCATCGGGAGCTGCCGATCCGGCCCGACTACGTCGGAAAGAACCTGCCGACGGCCCGCAGCGAGCGGGTCAACGTCCGCGTCGTCGAGCTCGACGGCGTCGACGAGATCGCCATCGCCATCCCCGGGAGGAGCTAGATGCACCATCTGCTGTCGATCGAGCAACTCGACCGCGACCGGATCGAGCGGCTGCTGGCCCGGGCCGCGTCGTTCGCCGAGGTCTCCGACCGGGAGATCAAGAAGGTCCCGGCCCTGCGGGGGCGCCTGGTCGTGAACCTCTTCTTCGAGGCGTCGACCCGGACGCGGTCGTCGTTCGAGCTGGCGGCCAAGCGCCTGTCGGCCGACGTGCTCAACTTCGCCGCCTCGGGATCCTCGGTCGAGAAGGGTGAGTCGCTGAAGGACACGGTGGCGACCCTGGCCTCCTACGGACCCGACGCCCTCGTCATCCGCTCCCCCCACGTCGGAGCCGCGGCCCTGGTGTCGACCTGGACGACGGCGGCGGTCATCAACGCCGGCGACGGGACCCACGAGCACCCGACCCAGGCGCTGCTCGACGTCTACACCCTGACCCGGCGGATCGGCCCGCTCGACGGGCGGCGGATCTGGATCGTCGGCGACGTCCTCCACTCCCGGGTCGCCCGGTCGGACATCCTCGCCTTCGCCAAGATGGGGGCCCTGGTCACCGTGTGCGGGCCGCCGACGCTGATCCCGAAGGGGATCGAGTCGCTCGGCTGCGATGTCCGCTACGACCTCGAGGGCCTCGGCGAGGCCGACGTGATCTACGCCCTGCGGATGCAGAACGAGCGGATGCGGGAGGCCTACGTGCCCTCGCTCCACGAGTACACCTCCTGCTACCAGATCAACGCCGAGCGGCTCTCGGCCCGCCAGGTCGTCATGCACCCGGGGCCGGTCAACCGGGGGGTCGAGCTCTCGAGCGACGTCGCCGACTCGCCCCAGGCGCTGATCGGCGCCCAGGTCCAGGCGGGGGTCGTCGTCCGGATGGCCGTCCTCTACGAGCTCCTGGCCGGGGCCCGGCGGCCGGGGGGCAGCCCGCCCGACAGCTCCGAGGCGACGGGCCGGACGGCGACCGAGGCCCAGATGGCATGAGGCGCCTGTTCAGCGCCCCGACCCGGCCGGCCGAGCTCCTGATCCGGGGGGCCCACGTCCTCGATCCGGTGAGCGGCCTCGACGGCCCGGCCGACGTCCTCGTCCGCCAGGGCCTCATCGCCGGGCTGGGAGCGCCGGGATCCCTCGAGCCGCCGCCGGGAGGGGAGTCGATCGACGGTGAGGGCCGGCACGTCTTCGCCGCGTTCGTGGACCCCCACGTCCATCTCCGGGTCCCGGGCGAGGAGCACAAGGAGGACATCCACAGCGGGACGCGGGCCGCCGCGGCCGGGGGCTACTGCGCGGTGGTGGCCATGCCCAACACGCATCCGGTGGTCGACAACACCGCCGTGCTCGGCTCCCTGCGCGAGGCGGCGATGCGGGAGGCCCGGGTGCCGGTCGGCTTCACGGCGGCGATCAGCCCCGGTCTGGCCGGGGAGCGGCTGACCGAGATGGTCGAGCTGCGGGCCGCCGGGGCGGTCGGCTTCACCGACGACGGCCGGCCGGTCGTCTCCGCCGGGCTGCTGCGCCGGGCGCTCCAGTACCAGCGGCTGTGCGGGGGGGTGCTCGCCCTCCACGAGGAGGATCCGTCGCTGTCGGGGGCCGGGGCGATGCACGAGGGAGAGGTCTCCGCGCTCTTGGGGATCGCCGGGATCCCGTCCATCTCGGAGTCGACGATGGTCGCCCGGGACGCGGCGATCGCCGGCCACGAGGGCGGGCGCCTGCACATGCAGCACCTCTCGGCGCGGGAGTCGGTCGAGGCCGTGGCCGGGGCGAAGGCGGCCGGAGTCGCGGTCACGGCCGAGGCCTCCCCCCACCACCTCGTCCTGACCGAGGACGACGTCCGGGGTCTCGACACCCGGCTGAAGATGAATCCGCCCCTCCGATCGATCGACGATCGGGCGGCCCTGGTGGAGGGCCTGCGGACGGGGACGATCGACTGCGTGGCCACCGACCACGCCCCGCATGCCCGGGAGGACAAGGACGTCCCGTTCGAGCAGGCGGCGATGGGAACGACGGGCCTGGAGACGGCGTTCGCGGCGCTCTACACGAACCTGGTCCGGCCGGGCCTGCTGTCCCTGGCGACCCTGCTCGAGCGGATGACGGCCGGCGCCCGGATCCTCGATCTCGAGGTTCCGGTGGTCGCCGTCGGGGCCGAGGCCAACCTCTGCCTCGTCGACCTCGAGGCCGGATGGCTGGTCGGGGAGGCGGGCTACGAGAGCCGGTCGGAGAACTGCTGCTTCGGGGGCCGCCACCTCCAGGGCCGGGTGCTCCTGACCGTCGCCGCCGGGGGCGTCGCCTACCGCCAGCGGGCCTTCGCGATCGGGCCGGCCTGAGGCGGAGGCCGGGCCCGCGTTAGGCTTGGTGGTATGTCAAAGCCCAAGCTTCACGTATGTCACATCGACGCGGGCGGCCCCAAGGCCCACCCGTGCCGGCGCGCCCACGCCGCTCTCCTCGCCGCGGGCATCGACCACGACAAGGTCGTCTTCGCCCGGGGCCGGCCGTTCGGCCTGTTCACGGCCGGGCGGCGGCCGGGCCTGAAGGCGATCAGCGGCCAGGAGAAGCTGCCGGTGCTCGAGCTGCCCGACGGGTCGAGCATCAACGGCGGCGGGGCGATCGTCGCCTGGGCCAAGGCGAACGCAGTCGCGGCCTAGCCGCAGAAAGGAACCGAGATGCCACCGGCGCCACGCCTCACGCTCTTCGTCTGCGAGCTCGACGAGGAGGGTCCGTCGTCCCACGCCTGCCGGATTGCCGGGGAGGCCCTCCGGGACGCCGGACACAACTTCGAGAAGATCATGGCCGACCGCCGCCGGGCCGGGGGGGTGCTCGTCAAGGGCAAGCGTCCGGAGCTGCTCGAGGCGACCGGGCAGGAGAAGCTCCCGGCGCTCAGGCTGACCGACGGGACGACGATCATCGTCGGCAGCCGGCCGATCCGCGACTGGGCCCGGTCGAACGACCGCACGACGATCGGCAAGCCCGTGCCCGTTCCCGGGGCCCCGAGCGGCCGGGCCAAGGAGGACTGCTGAGGCGCCGGGTGCCGCGGCGGGTCGGGCGGAGCGCCTAGTCGGAGCGCGGTCCGGCCAGGAGCCGGGCGGCCAGCTCACGCTCCGAGGCCGCGGGCGGGCGGGCGTGGACCGAGATCACGCTCCAGGCGTCGGCGCGCCGGAGGCTCGCCTCGATCCGCTCCCGGACCACCGGCTCGTCGGGCTCGTCCGCCACGAAGAGGGTGCGGAAGACGACCGGGTCGCGGCCGGCGTCGATCGCGTTGTTGGGTGGCCACCGGCAGGCCCCGTCGTGCTCCCAATGTCCGCACAGCTCGACGGGGACCGCCGCCCCGACCGCGGCCGGCTCGCAGCTCTCGCCGAGTTCGAGCGCCGCCT
>JAXDHK010000077.1:0-3996 GCA_034664545.1 Solirubrobacteraceae bacterium | reverse complement strand
CCTGCGCCGGCTCGGGCCGCCGGGGCTCGACCTGGTCACCGCGACCGAGCTCCGCCACGGGATCGCCGCCTGCCGGGTCGTGGCCGTCGTCGCGTCGGACCCCGGCCCGAGTCCGCGGCGGACGTGGGCGGACGTGCGGGAGCTGCTCGACGCCGCCGAGCTCCCACCCCGGGCGCGGACCCGGGCCCAGGCCGTCTTCGCCGCCCTCGCCCGGGCCGAGGGTCGGGTCCACGGGGTGGCGCCGGAGACCGTCCACTTCCACGAGGTCGGGGCCCTCGACGCGATCGGCGACGTCTGCGGGATCGTCCTGGCCCTCGAGGACCTCGGCGTCGACGAGCTGGCCTGCTCGTCGCTGCCCGTCGCCGCCGGGAGCCTCGTCGACTCCGCCCACGGGCGGCTGCCCCTCCCGGCGCCGGCCACGCTCGAGCTGCTCCGGGGGGCGCCGGTCCACGGGGTCGAGGGGGACGTCGAGCTCGTGACGCCGACCGGGGCCGCCGTCGTCGCGGCGCTGGCCGCCGAGTTCGGCCCGGTCCCGTCGATCCGGCTCGAGTCGGTCGGCTACGGAGCCGGTGCCCGGGAGCTCGCCGACCGGCCGAACCTCGTCCGGGTGCTCGTCGGGCAGCGGGTCGAAGCCGGGGCGGGGCTCGGAGCGGCCGGAGGTCGGGAGGAGGCCGTGCTGATCGAGACCAACCTCGACGACCTCTCGCCCGAGCTCGTGCCCGACGCGGCCGACCGGTGCTTCGCCGCCGGGGCGCTCGACGTCTGGGTCGTACCGGCCCAGATGAAGAAGGGACGCCCGGGCGTGGTCTTCTCGGCGCTCGCCCGGCCCGGGGACGAGGAGGCGGTCGCCCGGGCGGTCCTCCGGGAGACGAGCGCCCTCGGGGTCCGGGTGACCCCGGCTCGCCGGTGGGAGCTCGAGCGCCGGTGGACGGCGGTCGAGGTCGCCCCCGGGGAGGCGGTCCGGGTCAAGCTCGGGTCACTCGACGGGAGGACGGTCAACGCCGCCCCCGAGCACGACGACTGCCTGGCCGTGGCCCGGCGGACCGGCCGCCCGGTCAAGGCGGTCTGGGCGGCGGCGCTCGCCGGCGCCGCGGATGCCTACGAGGCCGCCGAGGCCCACGGCGCCGCTGACGCCGCCGACGGGGCGGAGGTCAGCCCGGCCGAGGCGGTCCCCCCGGGGCCGCCGGCGGCGGTCGGAGAGCGATGAGCCCGGGGGTGGGGGGTGGCCGGGCCGGGCTCGACGAGTTGGCGGATCGCCTCGAGCGGCGGATCGAGTCGCTCGGCTCGGTGGTCGTCGCCTTCTCCGGGGGCGTCGACTCGTCGGTCGTCGCCGCCCTGGCCGCCCGGGCGCTCGGGGACCGGGCGATCGCCGTCACCGCCGTGTCGGCGGCCCTGGCCACGGGCGAGCTCGACGGGGCCCGGGGGGTGGCCGAGGCGATCGGCATCCGCCACGAGACGATCACCACCGACGAGCTCGGGAGCCCCGACTACCGGCGCAACGACCGGTTCCGGTGCTTCCACTGCAAGACCGAGCTCTACGCCGAGCTGGCGGCCGTCGCCGGCCGGGAGGGGGCCGGGGCGGTGCTCTCGGGAGCCAACGCCGACGACGCCGGCGACTGGCGCCCGGGCCTGCGGGCGGCCGCCGTCCGGGGGGTCATCCACCCGCTGCTCGAGGCGTCGGTCGGAAAGCCCGCCGTCCGGGCCCTGGCCGGGCACCTGGGGGTCCCGAGCGCCGACAAGCCGGCGAGCCCGTGCCTGGCCTCGCGGATCCCCTACGGCGTCCCGGTCGACGCCCCGACGCTCGCCCGGATCGACCGGGCCGAGCAGGCGGTCAAGGGGCTCGGGTACCGGGTCCTCCGGGTCCGCCACCAGGGTGAGCTCGGCCGGATCGAGCTCGGGGCCGAGGAGCTTGAGGCGGCGCTTGCCGAGCCCGAACGCCGGGCCGTGCTCGAGGCGGCGGTCCGCTCGGCGGGCTACGCCCGGGCGTCCCTCGCCGGCCGGCCGTTCCGGTCGGGGTCGCTGAACGACGGGTTGCCCGGTGCTTGAGGCCGCGCGCCGGGCCGCACTCGACGCCGACCTCGGCGTCCTGGGCTCCCGGGCCGGGGACTGGGCGGGTCTGGCCGTCGCCGAGAAGCGGGCGCTCCTCGGAGCGCTCCACGCCTCGGTCGGGAAGGTGGCGGCCGAGTGGGCCCGGGTGGCCTGCGCGGCCAAGGGCATCCCGGCGAGGTCCCCCCTGGCCGGGGAGGAGTGGATCTCGGGCCCGCTCGGCCACCTCCTCTACACGACCGCCCTCGGGGAGACGCTCGACCAGCTCGCGGCCGGTCGGAGCCCCCTGGCCGGTCAGCGCGTCGGGAGCGCCCCGGGCGGGCGCCTCCGGGTTCGCGTCCGGCTGCCCTTCGAGGCCTACGACCAGCTCCTCCTCAACGGCTTCCGGGCGGAGGTCTGGCTCGAGCCGGGGATCTCGCTCGAGCAGGCGAGCGCCCGGGCCGGCCTGCGGACCCGGAACCCGGACGGGGGCGGGGTGGGGCTGGTGCTCGGAGCCGGGAACATCTCGTCGATCGCCCCCCTCGACGCCCTCTACAAGCTCTACGCCGACGGCCGGGTGGTGATGCTCAAGCTGAACCCGGTCAACGACTACCTGTACGACGTGCTCGAGCAGGCCTACGCCCCGTTCATCGGGCCCGGGTTCGTCCGGATCGTCCGGGGCGGGGCCGACGTCGGCGCCTACCTGACCGAGCATCCGGGGGTCGACGAGGTCCACGTGACCGGGAGCCAGGCCACCCACGACGCGATCGTCTTCGGGGCGGGCCGGGAGGCGGCCCGGCGCAAGGCGACCGCCTCGCCCCGGCTGAACAAGCCGATCACGAGCGAGCTGGGCGGGGTCGCCCCGGTGATCGTCGTCCCCGGCGACTGGACCGAGGCCGACCTCCGCTTCCAGGCCGAGCACGTCGCGACCCAGCGCCTCCACAACGGGGGCTTCAACTGCAACGCCAGCCAGGTGGTCATCCTGGCCGACGGGTGGCGCCAGAAGGACGACTTCGTCGGGCACCTGCGCGAGGCGATCCGGGCGGCCCCGGGGCGCCCGGCCTACTACCCCGGAGCCGACGAGCGCCAGGACCGGGCCCGGGCGGCCCACCCGGGGGCCGAGGCGCTCGATGGGGGGAGCCGCCGGACGCTGATCGTCCTCGACGGCGGGGCCGACGACGAGGCCTTCGTGACCGAGTACTTCGCGGCCGTCCTCGCGGTGACCGAGCTCCCGGGCGGGGCCGAGGACCCGGCCGGGTTCCTCGCCCGGGCGGCGGCGTTCGCCAACGACCGCCTCTACGGGACGCTGACCGCCAACCTGATCGCCTCCCCGGCCACCCTCCGGGCGCTCGGCCCCCGGCTCGACGAGCTGATCGCCGAGCTCCAGTACGGGACGATCGGGGTCAACTGCTGGAGCGGGGTCGGGTTCCTGACCCCCCGGGCGTCGTGGGGTGCCTTCCCGGGCCACCCGCTGACCGACATCGAGAGCGGGGCCGGGGTCGTCCACAACGCGCTGCTCCTCGCCGGGACCGAGCGGACGGTCGTCCGGGGGCCGTTCCGGCCGGCCCCCCGGTCGCTGGTGCGGGGGGAGCTCACCCTGAGCCCGAAGCCGCCGTGGTTCGTCGGCAACCGGACGGCCGACGTCACCGCCCGCCGGCTGACGGCGTTCGCCGCCCGACCCCGGCTCCGGGCGCTCCCGGGCATCTTCGCCTCGGCCCTCCGGGGCTGATTTTCAGCGCGCCGGTCGCCGGACCTCGCGGGACGCTCGGGACCCCTTGGTCATGGCGATCGGGCCGGCCGAGCTCCCGAGTGTCGTCTCGGGCGCGTTGGGGACCAGTCGGCGTTCACGTGGCAAACCTGAGGCCGTAGACGCCGAACCCCCGGTCACGGGTCAGGATGCTCATGTCGTCGGCGAGCGCGTGGGCGATCACGACCCGGTCGAACGGGTCACCGTGATGAGGACCTCCTCAC
>JAXDHK010000076.1:0-5920 GCA_034664545.1 Solirubrobacteraceae bacterium | reverse complement strand
CGGCTGAGCGGCGGGCGGGCCGGCGGGCGGTGCGGCCGGCGATCGACGTCCCCGGCTGAACGGCGGGCAGGTAGGCGGGCGGGGCGGCCGCCGATCAGAGGCGGGTGGTCGGCTCGAGGCCGCGGCGGTCGAGCTCGTCGAGGACGAGCGGGAGGGCGGCCAGCGTCCGCCGCCAGGACCCGGGGGCGCTGTAGTCGTCGGCGTCGTGGGCGAGGAGCACCGATCCCGGGCCGAGGCCGGGGCCGGTCAGGCGGGTGGCGATCGACTCGGGGGTGGCCCGGGCCTCCCAGTCGCGCCCCCAGTGGGTCCAGAGGAGCGGGCGCCAGCTCCGCCTCCGGCAGATGGCCAGGGCGGCGGCGTTGAACACGCCGTAGGGCGGCCGGTAGAGCTCGATCGGGGCGGCGGTCGCGTCCTCGATGCGAGCCCGGGCCCGGGCGATGTCCTCGGCCACGGCCCGGGGGCCGAGGCGGAGGAGATTGCGGTGGCGGTCGCAGTGGAGGCCGACCCGATGCCCGGCGGCGACGATCTCGGCGGCGAGCGACGGGTCCCGGGCGACCTGCTCGCCGACGAGGAAGAAGGTCGCCCGGACCCCCCGGTCGGCGAGGAGGCCGAGGACGGCCGGGGTGCCCTGGGGAGGGGGGCCGTCGTCGAAGGACAGGGCGACTCGGTCCGGGTCGGCCGTCCGGGCTACCACCCCGAGCGGCCGGCGGAGCGGGGGGACGGGGGCGGCGAGCCCGGGGAGGAGATAGGCGCCGGTGAGGGCCGCCCCCCCGGCGAGGAGGACCCGGGCCCCGCCCCGGGGGCCCGGCGGCCGGGCGCCGGATCGGCCGGGGCTGCGATGATCGCGCTGCGCCATGGTCTCCCTGCTGTTGGGCATCGCCGCGGCTGCTGCCGCCTCCACGCTGTACAGCCTAGGGATCGCCGTCCAGGCGCTCGACGCCCGGGACACCGATGTCGAGCACGGGCTGCGGGTCAAGCTGATCGGGGACCTGGTGCGCAGGCGCCGGTGGGTGGCCGGGACGGGCATGACCGTGCTCGGGTGGCCGCTCCAACTCCTCGCGCTGTCCTTCGCCCCGCTCGTGATCGTCCAGCCGGCCCTGGCCGCCGGGCTGATCGTCCTGCTCCTCGTGGCCCAGGGGATGCTGGCCGAGGCGGCCGGCCGGCGTGAGGTGCTGGCGGTGGCGGCGATCGTCGGGGGGGTCGCCGGGATGGCGTTCCTCGCCCCGGGGCGGAGCACCCACCACCCGAGCCACGCCGCCCTCGCGGTCTCCCTCGTCGTGCTCGGGCTCGCCTGCGGCCTGCCCTACCTGCTGCGGATGATCGGGCGGCCGCTCCCGGTGGTGACGATGCTGGGGGCGGGGTTCTGCTTCGCCTGGAGCGGCCTGGTGACCAAGCTCGTCTCCGACGCGCTCGCCGGCCGGCACTGGGGGACGGCCGTGGCCTGGGCGCTGGCGACCGGCGTCGCCTCGGGGGTCGGCCTGCTCAGCGAGATGAGCGCCCTCCAGGTGCGCCCGGCGATCCAGGTCGCCCCGGTCGTCTTCGTGGTCCAGACCGTCGTCCCGGTCGCCCTGGCCGCGATCCTCCTCGACGAGGGCTTCTTCACGACCGCCTACTCCGGGGTCCCGCTCCTGGCCTGCCTGGGCGTGCTCCTCGGGGGGGCGACGGTCCTGGCGCGCTCGCGCCTGCTGCTCGCCCTCACCGCCGCCGAGAAGCCGGCCCCGGCCGGCTGACCCGGGGCCCTCAGCCGGCGAGAGCCGAGAACGGGATGCCGTCGAGCCGGTCGCCGGCGAGCTCGTCGGCGAAGCGGTCGAGGACGGCGAGCGAGGCGGCCGAGCCGTCGAGGTTGACGACGGCGACGTCGCCCGGATGGAGCGGACGCCCGGCGACCGGGTGGGTCGCGTCGATCTGCACCGACCCGACGACCGGTCGGGCGCCGGCGGTGCTGGCCAGCATCAGCTGCCCGGCGGTCAGCCCGCTCTCGGGGGCGAGGTAGAAGAAGTGGCGCCGGAGGTGGAGGGCGCGCTGCTCGCGCCGGATCTTGCCCCGGGTCTGCATCCACCGGAGGAACCGGGCCTGGTCGACCTCGCACATCGGGGCGTCGCCGAGCGCCCGGAGGCCGGCGACCGCGGCCGGGGTCGGAACGGCGTCGAGGGCGAACGAGGCGTGGAGGCCCAGGGCCGCGAGGCGGCGCGTCGTGGCCGGGATGCCGGCGGCGGGCACGCGGACGATGAGGGCCACCGCGGGCCGGGTGGTCGGAACCGTGTGGACGTAGTGGACGCGGAAGACCTTGGCCGCGAGGGCGGTCATCTCGTCGGTCGAGAGCATCCAGACGGCGGCGGCCAGGGCGAGGACGACCGAGACCCCGGCGTTGGCCAGGCGCGGGCGCCAGGGGGGAACGACGGCCACCCGCCGGGGGGTGCGCAGGACGAGCTCGGCCGCGCCGGGGGCGGGCGCGCCGACCGGGTCGACGGCCGGCGGCCGGGCCGAGCAGCTCTGGGTCACGTGCGCGAGCAGCTCGTCGGTCGTCGTGGCCAGCCGGACGAGGTCGAGCTCGGCCATCAGGCGGGTGTTGATCTTGGCGTGGCCGACGGGGAGGCCGTAGGAGACGACCGGGCAGCCGCGAGCCATGGCCTCGAGGCAGGTGACCCCGCCGGTCGAGTGGACGAGGACGTCGGCAGCGGCGAGGAGCTCGGGCATCTTGTCGGTGAAGCCGAGGATCCGGACCCGGGGATCCCCGGCGAAGCGGGCGGCGAGCTTCTCCCGGACGAGGTCGTTGCGCCCGGCCAGGCAGACGAGGGTGGCGTCGGGGACCCGGGCGAGCTCGGCCACGGCGCCGGCGATGTCCCCGACCCCCCAGCCGCCACCGGAGACGATGATGACCTTGCCGTCGACCGGGAGGTCGAGCGCCTCGCGGGCGGCGGCCCGGGTGCACGGCTCGAGGAACTCCGAGGCGATCAGCGGTCGGACGAGCCGGACGCTCCCGGCCCCGGCGATCTGCTCGACCGAGGCGACCGACTGGTCGTACATGACGAGGTGCATGTCGATCCCCCGCTGGGCCCAGAAGAACAGCCCGGTCATGTCGGTGATGGTGGCCACGGTCAGGGCGTCGATCCGGCCGCGCTGGCGCATCCGCCCGAGGACGACGGTCACCGCCGGGTAGGTCGAGACGATCACGTCGGGGGCGTGGGTGGCGATCCGGGCGCGCAGGCGCCGGGCGCCGAGGAGGTAGAGCAGCCGCATGGCGATCCACCGGGCCGGGGCGAGGTGGTCGAGGAGCCAGTAGGTCAGGGAGTAGGACCAGGGCATTACGCGCAGCTGGGTCCGGTAGCCGTCCTCGACCACGTAGCGGAGGACCCGGCCCATCGCCCGGAGCCCGTCGATCACCGTGACCTCGACCTCGTCGGGGCCGGCCTCGAGCTGCGCCTCGAGCGCCCGGGCGGCGGCGGCGTGGCCCTCGCCGACGTTGGCCGAGAGGATCAGGACGCGCCGCGGGCCGTCGGGCCGCGCCGGGGCGCTCGCATGTTGGCGTCGAAGGCGCAAAGAGGTTGAGATGGGGCGCGGAGCGTGCGCCGGGGCGTCGGGGCCGGGCCGTGCTAACTAGCAGCCTCCCGCCGGCCGGGCTAACTGTAGCGGGCGGGGCGGCGGTACGGGAGGAAGTTCGCCTCAGGGAGAATCGGGGGATGGCGATCACCACCACGCCCGGGGCCGCCGTCGGGACCGCACCCGCTCCGGGGCCCTCCCGCCGGGTCGGACCCGGGCGCCTGGTCGGCGCCGCCGGGTTGGTCGTCCTCGTCGGGGCGCTCGTGGCCCTCGGGGCGAGCGCGGCGGCGGGGGGCGCGAGCCTCGTCCCGGCGGGGCGGGCGGGGCTCCCCCCGTGGCTGGCCGGCCCGCTGCGGGGGATCGGTCCGGCCGGCGGCTACGAGGCGCTGATGCTGGCCGTGTGCGCCGGGTACTGCCTCGTGCTCGCCTGGGCCCCGGCGCTCGGGAAGGGGATGCTCTGGAGCGGGATCGTCCTGGCCCACGTGGCAGCACTGGCGGGGCCGCCCCTGTTTTCGGCCGACGTCTTCGGCTACCTCGACTTCGCCCGGCTCGGGGTCCTCCACGGGCTCGACCCGTACACGCATACGGCCGCGGCGGCCGCCCACGACGCGATCTACCCGTACCTCGGGTGGCACGACGTGGCGACCCCCTACGGTCCGCTGTTCACCCTCTTCACCTACGGGCTGGTCCCGCTCGGGGTGGCCGGGGGCATCTGGGCCCTGAAGGTGGTCGCGGCGGGGGCGAGCCTGGCCACCACCGTCCTCGTCTGGCGCTCGGCCGCCCGGCGGGGCCACTCGCCCGAGCGGGCGGCCGCGCTGATCGGCCTGAACCCGCTCGTCCTGGCCTTCGGGGTGGCCGGGGCCCACAACGACACCCTGCTCGGCCTGATCGTGGCCGGCGGGCTCGTCCTCTGCCTCGACGGCCGGGAGGCCCGGGGGGCGGCGGCGGTGGTGGCCGGGGTCGGGGTCAAGCTGTCGGCCGGCCTCGCCCTCCCGTTCGCGCTGCTCGGGGCCCGGGGGTCCGGCCGGGCCCGGTGGGCGCTCGGGGCGGCGGCCGGGGCCCTGGTCGGGGTGGCGCTGATCGCGGTGGTCGGCTTCGGCCCGGACGCCGGGGCGATCGCCGGGACCGTCCGGGGCCAGCAGCAGACGGTCGCCGTCCACAGCCTCCCGTCGCTCGTCTCCCGGACCCTCGGCGACGGCCGCCTGGGCGGGGGCGTCAGGGCCGCCTTCACGGGGTTCGGGGCGCTCGCCGTGGCCGCGGCCCTCGGGTACGCCTGGCGGCGGCCGGGTCGGTGGCTCGAGGCCTACGGGTGGGCGACGCTCGGGGTCCTGGTCTCGACGGCCTGGCTGCTGCCGTGGTACGCCCTCTGGGCGCTCCTGCCCGCCGCCCTCAGCGACGACAGTCGCCTGCGCGCGGCGACGCTCGCCCTCTGCGCCTACCTCGTGGCCACCCGCCTCCCCCTGGCCTACCCCCTCCTCGGCTGAGCCTTCGCCTTCGCCGGGCGGGAGTCCCGGTGGCCGACCCCCGACTCGGCCGGAGCCTGGCGATCACCGGGTCCGGGCGGATCCGGCTCCGAGGAAGCAAGGTCGGCGGGGGCGACCACGTCGAACTCGCCGGTCTCGAACTCCCGGGCGACGGTGGCGTCGATCTCGGCGTCGGACGCCTCGGGGGCGAGGCGGCGCAGGCGCATGGTCGCCAGCCGCTTGAACTTGAGGATCTCGAGCACGTAGACGAGGTAGACGCTGGCCGCGGCGGCGAGCAGGCCGAGCCCGACCATGACCAGCGACCAGCCGGTGTGGAGGTGGCCGTGGTGGTCGGAGTACGGGACGAAGCGCAGGGCGAGGGCCAGCCCGGCGAGGAGGAGCGTCCAGCTGTAGAGGTAGAAGACGGTCCGGCGGGGGCTGAAGCCGATCCGGGCCATCCGGTGGTGGAAGTGCTCGCTGTCGGGCTTGTAGAACGGCTGGCGGTACTTGAGGCGCTTGAGGACGACGAACGTCGTGTCGAGGAAGGGGACGGCCAGGAGGATCAGGGGCACGGCGAAGGAGACGACGACCTGGGTCTTGACCGCCCCCTCGACGGTGACCACCCCCATCAGGAGGCCGAGCAGGTTCGAGCCGCAGTCGCCCATGAAGCTCGACGCCGGGGGGAAGTTGTGGATCAGGAAGCCGAGCGCGGCGCCGGCGGTCAACGCGGCCAGGACCCCGGCCTCGGTCCGGCCGAGGTCGAAGGCGATCACGGCGAGGGCGGCGGCGATGATCGCGCAGACCCCGGCGGCCAGGCCGTCGACCCCGTCGGAGAAGTTGACGATGTTCATCAGGCCGACCAGGCCGATGACGGTCAGGGTCGGCCCGGTGTTCGGGAAGTGGAGGGCCCCGACGAA
>JAXDHK010000075.1:0-4910 GCA_034664545.1 Solirubrobacteraceae bacterium | reverse complement strand
CTCACCCAGGAGCCGGGCCGGCGTCGTCGCCAGCCGCGGGCCGTTCGGGGCGCCTGCGACCCCTTCGAGGCGCGCCTGCTGACGCGGGCTGAGCTGCCGCGTCGTGTAGGCGATCACCGGGGTCAGCCGGGTGCCCGGCCGCCGGCGGAGCGACTCGATCAGCTCGAGTCCCGACGACCGCGGTGGGGTGAGCGCCACGACGATGCAGTCCCACGGAGACTCCTCGGCCTCGACGGCGGCCAGGGCCTCGGCCGGGGACGCCGCTCCGGTGACGGCGACGCCCTTGTCCGATCCGATCAGCCCGCCGATCGCCCGGGTCACGGTGTCCTCCGGGTCGACGACGAGCAGCCGCTTGAGCGGCGCCTCGTAATCGGGAAGGGACGTTCCGGAGTCGCCGGCCAGGCCTTCGCCCCCACGCCAGCCGGTCGCCCCGGCGACCGAGGCGGTCGTCGGAGTGGCCGCGGGCACGAGCGCCGCGGCGTCTCGGAGCAGGGGCTGCTCGGGCCCGGCGTAGGTGATCGGCAGGTACAGCGTGAACACGCTCCCGACCCCGGGCGTGCTGGCCACGTCGAGGGCGCCGCCGAGCATCGAGACGATCTCGCGGCTGATCGACAGCCCGAGCCCGGTGCCGCCGTACTTGCGGCTCGTCGTCCCGTCGGCCTGCTGGAAGGCCTCGAAGACGACCGCCAGCTTGTCGGGGGCGATCCCGACCCCGGTGTCGGCGACCCGGAAGGCGAGCATCGGCTCATCCACGGGAAGCGGATTGGGGGATACCGCCGTCCGCTGGCGGACGAGCTCCGGATCGGCGAGCTCCACGGTGAGCGTGACGCCGCCGCGCTCGGTGAACTTGAAGGCGTTGGAGAGGAGGTTCTTCAGCACCTGCTGGAGCCGCTGGGCGTCGGTGACCAGCGTGTCGGGAAGTCCGTCGGCGGCGAAGATCTCGAAGGCGAGGCCCTTGTCGGAGGCGACCGGACGGAACGTGCGGCTCACGTAGTCCTGGACGTCGGTGATGCGGATCGTGTCGGGTAGGACCTCCATCTTGCCGGCCTCGATCTTCGAGAGGTCGAGGATGTCGGAGATCAGTTCGAGCAGGTCGGTCCCGGCGCTGTGGATCGTCCGGGCGAACTCGAGCTGCTTCTCGTCGAGGTTGCCGTTCTCGTCGGCGGCCAGCATCTTCGAGAGGATCAGCAGGCTGTTGAGCGGGGTCCGCAGCTCGTGCGACATGTTGGCCAGAAACTCCGACTTGTACTGGGAGCTCAGCGCCAGCTGGCTGGCCTTCTCCTCGACGCCCATCCGGGCCAGGTCGATCTCCCGGTTCTTGGTCTCGATGTCGCGGTTGCGCTCCTCGAGCAGAGCCGCCTTGGCCTGGAGCTCCTCCGACTGGTTCTGGAGCTCCTGGGTCAGCGACTGCGACTGCTGGAGCAGCTCCTCCGTGCGCATGTTGGCCATGATCGTGTTCAGCACCACCCCGAGGGTGTCCATCAACTGGCCGAGGAAGGTGCGGTGGACCTCGCTGTAGGGCGCGAGGGACGCGAGCTCGATCACGCCGAGGAGCTGCTCCTCGAAGAGCAGGGGCATGACGATGATGTTGGCGGGCGGGGCCTCGCCGAGCCCGGAGCTGATCCGGATGTACTCGGACGGGGCGTCGGTGATGAGGATGCTCTTCTTCTCGACCGCCGACTGGCCGACCAGGCCCTCGCCGAGCCCGAAGGTGTCGGGGACTCCCGCCCGCTTGGTGTAGCCGTAGCTCGCGATCAGGCGGAGGCGAACCTCGCCCGAGTCGATGCCCTCGGGCGCCTCGGCCAGGAAGAACGCCCCGTGCTGGGCCGAGACGGTCGGCGTCAGCTCGCTCATGATCAGCTGGGAGACCGTCCGCAGCTCGCGCTGGCCCTGCATCAGGCCGGAGATCCGGGCCAGGTTCGTCTTCAACCAGTCCTGCTCCTCGTTGCGCTTGGTCGTGTCGCGCAGGTTGGCGATCATCTGGTTGATGTTGTCCTTCAGCTCGGCGACCTCGCCCTGGGCCTGGACGGCGATCGAGCGGGTCAGGTCGCCCTGGGTGACCGCGGTCGACACCTCGGCGATCGCGCGGACCTGTGTGGTCAGGTTCCCGGCCAGCTGGTTGACGTTCTCGGTCAGCCCGCGCCAGGTGCCCGAGACGCCGGCCACCTCGGCCTGCCCGCCGAGCTTGCCCTCGGTGCCGACCTCGCGGGCCACCCGGGTGACCTCGGCGGCGAACGACCGGAGCTGCTCGACCATGGTGTTGATGGTGTCCTTGAGCTCGAGGATCTCTCCCTTGGCGTCGACGGTGATCTGCTTGGAGAGGTCGCCGTTGGCGACGGCCGTGGTGACCTGGGCGATGTTGCGGACCTGGTCGGTCAGGTTCGAGGCCATCAGGTTGACGTTCTCGGTCAGCCCCCGCCAGGTGCCGCTGACGCCCTCGACCTCGGCCTGACCGCCGAGGTTCCCCTCGGTGCCGACCTCGCGGGCGACGCGGGTCACCTCGGCGGCGAAGCTCCGGAGCTGCTCGACCATCGTGTTGATCGTGTCGGCCAGGGCGGCGACCTCGCCCTTGGCGTCGACGGTGATCTTCTGGGAGAGGTCGCCCTGGGCCACGGCGGTCGTGACCTGGGCGATGTTGCGGACCTGGTCGGTCAGGTTGTTGGCCATGAAGTTGACGTTCTCGGTCAGCCCCCGCCAGGTGCCGCTGACGCCCTCGACCTCGGCCTGGCCGCCGAGCTTCCCGTCGGTGCCGACCTCGCGGGCGACCCGGGTGACCTCGTCGGCGAACGAGGACAGCTGGTCGACCATGGTGTTGATCGTGTTCTTGAGCTCGAGGATCTCCCCCTTGACGTCGACGGTGATCTTCTGGGTCAGGTCGCCCCGGGCGACGGCGGTGGTGACCTGGGCGATGTTGCGGACCTGGCTGGTCAGGTTGCTGGCCATGAAGTTGACACTGTCGGTCAGGTCCTTCCAGGTCCCGGCCACGCCGGGAACCTCGGCCTGACCGCCGAGCTTGCCCTCGGTCCCGACCTCCCGGGCGACGCTCGTCACCTGCTCGGCGAAGACGTCGAGGGTGTCGGTCATGCTGTTGATCGTGTCGGCCAGGGCGGCGACCTCGCCCTTGGCGTCGACGGTGATCTTCTGGGAGAGGTCGCCCTGGGCCACGGCGGTGGTCACCTGGGCGATGTTGCGGACCTGGTCGGTCAGGTTGTTGGCCATGAAGTTGACACTGTCGGTCAGTCCGCGCCAGGTCCCGGCCACCCCGGGCACCTCGGCTTGGCCGCCGAGCTTCCCGTCGGTGCCGACCTCGCGGGCGACCCGGGTGACCTCGTCGGCGAACGAGGACAGCTGGTCGACCATGGTGTTGATCGTGTTCTTGAGCTCGAGGATCTCGCCCCGGGCGTCGACCGTGATCTTCTGGGTCAGGTCGCCGCCGGCGACCGCGGTGGTCACCAGGGCGATGTTGCGGACCTGGTCGGTGAGGTTGGAGGCCATGAGGTTGACGTTCTCGGTCAGGTCCTCCCACGTCCCGGAGACGCCCTTGACCTTTGCTTGGCCGCCGAGCTTCCCGTCGGTGCCGACCTCGCGGGCGACCCGGCTGACCTCGTCGGCGAAGGAGGAGAGCTGGTCGACCATGGCGTTGACCGTCCGGCCGATGCGCAGGAACTCGCCCTTGACCGGCTGGCCCTCGATCTTCAGCGCCATCTTCTGGGAGAGGTCGCCCTGGGCGACGGCTTCGATCACGCGGGCGACTTCGGTGGTCGGTCTGACGAGGTCGTCGATCAGCGAGTTGGCGGACTTGATGTTGGTGGCCCAGGCGCCGCCGGCGCCGTCGAGGGTGGCGCGCTCGGTCATTCGCCCCTCCCGGCCGATGATCCGGGCGACCCGGACCAGCTCGCGGGCCATCCGGTCGTTGGTGGCGACGAGCTCGTTGAACTCTCCGGCCAGCTCGCCGGCCAGCCCGCGGCGCCGCGTCGGCAGGCGGACCGAGAAGTCGCCTTCCCGGGCGGCGCGGAGGGCTGCGCACAGGGCCCGGGCGGTATCGCCGTCCAAGCCGTCGAGCGAGCGGCCCGCGGTCCTGTTGGCCTGGTCGGGGGCCCTCACGCTGGATCTCGCTGGCGCCACGGCGACCGCTCCTCCCGTCAGTTTTGGTCAGTGGGCGCGATCATAGACAACGATTCGCGCTCTCAGTCCCGGAGGCGACGGGCAGGCGTTCGCGCCAGGTCTCGACCCGGAGGGTGGCGGCCTGACGGGCGCGGCCCCGGGGGTGAAGTTGATCGCGGTAGCGTGGCCTTCAGTGGAGGCCGGCTTGCTTGAACGCGACGACGTGCTGGCTTTGATCGACGGGCTGGTCAATCGCGCCGCCGCGGGGGCGGGCGGGGCAATCCTGGTCGAGGCTTCGGCGGGGATGGGGAAGACGGCGGTGCTGGACGAGGTGCGTTCTCGCGCCGGCGCGGCCGGCGTTATGTCGGCTCGCGGCGTCGATCTGGAGCGAGAATTCCCGTTGGGTGTCGCACGGCAGCTGCTGGAGCCGGCGCTCCGACGCGCAGACCCGGAGGACCGCGATCGGTGGCTGGCGGGGACGGCGATCGTGCCCGGGGTGCTGCGTGGCGACGGGACCGGGGGGGTCGAGGAGGGTGCCGCGTTCAACGCCTTGTACTGGGTGCTGGCGGCGATGACGGCGGACCGCCCGATGGTGCTCGTCGTCGACGACGTTCACTGGTGTGACCCTGAATCTCTGCGCTGGATCGGGTTTGTGCTGCGCCGGTTGGAGGGCCTGAGATTGGCGGTGGTGCTGGCCTCGCGGCCGTCGGAGGTCGCAGTGCCGGAGCGAGCGTTCTCGGCGCTCCGTGAGGATCGGCGCGTGCGGACCGTCGTGCTTGACCCGTTGTCCGGGCGCGCGGTTCGGG
>JAXDHK010000074.1:0-2601 GCA_034664545.1 Solirubrobacteraceae bacterium | reverse complement strand
ACCTGGAGGACAACCGCGACGGGACCGACGACAACCGGTCGTGGAACTGCGGGGCCGAGGGCCCGACCGACGACCCGGAGATCCTCGAGCTGCGCGAGCGCCAGGAGCGGAACTTCCTGGTCACCCTGTTCCTCTCCCAGGGCGTCCCGATGCTGCTGGGGGGCGACGAGTTCGGGCGCACCCACGAGGGCAACAACAACACCTGGTGCCAGGACAACGAGCTGTCGTGGCTCGGCTGGCGCCACGAGCCGTGGCAGACGGCCCTCCACCTGTTCACCCGCCGCCTGATCTCCCTCCGCCGCCGCCACCCGGTGTTCCGGCGGGTGCGCTTCCTCCAGGGGGCGACCGAGGGTCCGGCCCTCCCCGACGCCTGGTGGTTCCGGCCGGACGGGCGCAAGATGACCCAGCGCGACTGGAAGCGCGACGACGGCCACGTGATCGGCCTGTTCCTCAACGGGGAGGAGCTCCAGGAGGCCGACCCCCAGGGCGACCCGGTGGTCGACGACTCGTTCCTGCTCCTGTTCAACGCCCACCACGAGGACGTGACGTTCACCCTCCCGGCGGCGTCGTTCGGGTCGAGCTGGGAGTCCGAGCTCTCGACCGCCGAGCCCCTGCTCGAGGTGGCGACCCGGGAGTACGCGGCCCGGTCGAAGCTCGAGGTCCGCTCGCGCTCGGTGTACGTCCTCCGTCGCTGCCGGCCCGGGTCCGCGTGATGGGTCTCCCTGGGAGCGGTTTCGGGTCGACGTGAGGGAGCTGCGGTGTACCTACCGGCTTCAACTCGGCCCGGGACTCGACTTCGCCCGGGCCCGCGAGCTCGTCCCGTATCTGGAGCGACTGGGCATCAGCCACCTCTACCTGTCCCCGTCGCTCCAGGCCCGGCGGGGCTCGACGCACGGGTACGACGTCGTGGACCCGACCCGGATGAGCGAGGAGCTGGGCGGCGAGGACGAGTTCGCGGCGCTGGCCGGGGCGGGCCTGGGGATCGTGCTGGACATCGTCCCCAACCACATGGGGGTGGGCGAGGAGAACCGGTGGTGGAGCGACCCGGAGCTCCGGGCCCGGTTCTTCGACCTCGACCCCGCGGGGGAGGGCTACCGGCGGTTCTTCGACATCGACGACCTGGCGGCGCTCCGCCAGGAGGACCCCGAGGTCTTCGAGACGACCCACCGGCGGGTGCTCGACCTCGTCGGTGACGGGCTGGTCGACGGCCTGCGGGTCGACCACCCGGACGGCCTGGCCGACCCGGCCGGCTACCTCGGGCGGCTGCGGGCGGAGGGGGTCGGGCGGGTGTGGGTCGAGAAGATCCTCGACCCGGACGAGGAGCTCCGGGACTGGCCGGTGAGCGGGACGGTGGGCTACGAGTTCTGCAACGACGTCTGCGCCCTGTTCGTCGACCCGGCCGGGCGCGAGCCGCTCGGAGCGCTGCTGGCCGAGTTCACCGGCGAGGCCCGGGGATTCGGGGAGATCGCCCTGGAGGCCCAGCTCCAGCAGGCCGAGGGGACCTTCGCCCGGGAGGTGGCCCGGCTCGAGCGCCTGGTCCCCGGGCGCTTCCCGACCCCGGCGCTCCGGGAGGCCCTGGCCGGGCTGCCGATCTACCGGACCTACGTCGAGCCGTGGACCGGGCGGGTCGAGGATGCCGACCGGGAGGCGGTCGGGCGGTCGGGGATGGCGGGGGACCTCGCCGCGGCGCTCCTCCTCGAGGACCGGGAGGGGATCCCCGAGGAGTTCGTCACCCGCTTCCAGCAGACCTCGCCGCCGGTGACGGCGAAGGGCGTCGAGGACACGGCGTTCTACCGGTACCTCCGGCTGCTGGCGCTCAACGAGGTCGGCGGCGACCCGGACCGGTTCGGCCTCGGCGTCGCGGACTTCCACGCCCGCCAGGCCGAGCGGGGGCGGCGGTTCCCGGAGGGCCTCCTCGTGACCCAGACCCACGACACCAAGCGCTCGGGCGACGCCCGGGCCCGGATCGGGGCCCTGGCCGGGATGGCGGAGGCCTGGGGGGAGGCGGTCAACCGGTGGCGCGGGCTCAACGCGCCGCTCCGGGACGGGCCGGCCCCGGACGGGAGCGAGGAGTACCTGATCTACCAGACGCTGGTCGGGGTGTGGCCGATCTCGGGCGAGCGCCTGGAGGAGTACCTGGAGAAGGCCCTCCGGGAGGCCAAGCGGAACACGAACTGGGTCGACCAGGACGAGGCGTGGGAGGCCGGGGTCAAGGGGTTCGCCGGGCGGGTGATCGCCCACGAGCCGTTCGTGGCCGACTTCGAGGCCTTCCTGGCCGGGGTGGTGGCCGAGGGCGAGCGGAGCGCGCTCGGCCAGCTCCTGCTCAAGCTGACGAGCCCTGGAGTTCCCGACGTCTACCAGGGGGACGAGCTCTGGACCCTGTCGCTGGTCGACCCCGACAACCGCCGGGCGGTCGACTGGGAGCGGCGGCGGGAGCTCCTCGACGAGGTCCTGGGCGGGGCCGCGCCCCGGTCGGAGACCCGGAAGCTCGGGTTGATCGTCCGGGCCCTCGACCTGCGCCGGCGGCGGGCGGAGACGTTCGCCCGGGGGGCGTACGCCCCGGTCGAGGCCGGGCCCGGCGTGTGCGCCTTCCTGCGGGGG
>JAXDHK010000073.1:0-6516 GCA_034664545.1 Solirubrobacteraceae bacterium | reverse complement strand
ATCTACATGGCCCAGATCGGCGAGCGCCCGCCCCGGTTCGCGATCCAGATCAACTCGCGCTCCCGGGTCACCCGGGACTACGCCTACTACCTCGAGAACCGCATGCGCGAGCGCTACGGCCTCGACGGGATCCCGCTGATCATCGACTTCGTCGAGCGGGGCACCCGGCGCTCGGACCGCCCCCGACCCGACCGGGGGGCCGGGCGCCTCGGCGCCATCTAGCTGGACGCGGACGCCGTCAGGGGCCGGCAGCGGCCGGGACGGTGGGCGCCCGGAGGACGCGCTCGAGCTGGCTGGTGTCGAACACGAAGGTCCGGGACACCCGGATGATCAGCTGGCCGAGCTCGGGGTGCTCGCCCGGCTCCCATTCCTCGAGCAGCTCGCCCAGGCGCGTCCGGGCAGCGGTCAGCCAGAGCTCGACGGCGTCGTGCCCGGCCGGGGTGACGGTGCGCCCGCCGGGGTCGGTGCGGTGCCCGGCGAGCCCCTTGGCGGCCAGGGCGTCGGCGACGGCGACGAGGCGGGCGGGGTCGAGCTTGCGCCGGACGGCGATCGCCCGGAGGTCGACCTCGGGGTCGCGGTCGAGCTGGGCGAGGACCAGGCACTCGGCGGCGGTCAGGTCGAGCCCGGCTCGCTCGGCGATCCGCTCGACGATCCGCCGCCCGGCGTCCCGGCGGGTCAGGGTCCCGAGCTGGCGCTCGATCTCGGCCAGGGAGCTCGTCTCCCGGGGGGCGGCGAAGGCCTCGTCGACGCCGGCGGTGGCGACCGTCTGGCGGAGGGGGAGCTGCTTGATGAAGAACGTCAGCACGAACGCGGCGGCCCCGATCCCGGCGCCGACGAGGAACACGAGGTTGAGCGAGTCGGTGAACGCCGCGACGTAGGCGTGCTGGACCGGGATGGGAAACGTCTTGAGCGCCGCCGGGTTGACCTGACCGCCCGCGCCCGCGCTCCCGCCGCCGAGCTGGCCGGCCGTGCCCGGGGGGAGGTGGGCGGCGAGCGAGTGGGCGAGGCGGCTGGCGAAGATCGACCCGAGGACCGAGGTCCCGACGGCGCCGCCGATCGACCGGAACAGGGTCGCGGCCGAGGTGGCGACCCCGAGCTGGCGGTAGTCGACGGCGTTCTGGACGGCCAGGACGAGGACCTGCATGACGAGGCCGAGGCCGAGCCCGAGGACGAACATGAAGAGCGAGGCCGTCGCCGTGCTCGTCCCGGCGTCCATCCGGGAGAGGAGCACGAGGCCGAGGACCATGAGGGCGGTCCCGGCGATCGGGAACGCCCGGTAGCGGCCGGTCCGGGAGATCAGCTGGCCGGAGACGATCGAGGTGAGGAGGAGCCCGCCCATCAGGGGCAGGAGCTGGAGCCCCGAGCTGGTCGCGCTCGCCCCGTTGACGACCTGGAGGAAGGTCGGGAGGTAGGTGATCGCCCCGAACATGGCGAAGCCGACGATCAGGCCGACGGCGCTGGTCACGGCGAAGACCCGGTTGCGAAACAGGGAGAGGGGGAGGACCGGCTCGGCGGCCCGGCGCTCGGCGAGGACGAAGGCGCCGAGGCCGACCGCGGCGGCGATCCCGAGCCCGACGATGAGCGGGGCGCTCCAGGGGTACTGGTTGCCCCCGAGCGTGCACATCAGGACGAGGGCGCTGAGCCCCGCCCCGAGGAGCGCCGTCCCCCGGTAGTCGATCTCGTGGTGGACCCGGTCGGTCAGCGACGGGAGGGTCCGGGCGAGGACGACGAACGCGGCGATCCCGATCGGGACGTTGACGTAGAAGATCCACCGCCAGTCGAGCTGGTCGGTGAAGAACCCGCCGAGGAGGGGGCCGGCGACGCTCGAGACCCCGAACACGGCCCCGAAGACCCCGTTGTAGCGGCCGCGGTCGCTCGGGGGGACGACGTCGCCGACCGCGGCCTGGGCCGAGACCATCAGGCCGCCGCCGCCGAGTCCCTGGAGGGCCCGGAAGAGGATCAGCTCGGTCATGTTCTGGGCCAGGCCGCAGAGGGCAGACCCGACGAGGAAGATGACGAGGCCGGCCTGGAGGACGACCTTCCGGCCGTAGAGGTCGCCGAGCTTCCCGTAGAGCGGGGTGACCACCGTCGAGGCGAGCAGGTAGGCGGTGACCACCCAGGACAGGTTCTTCAGCCCGCCGAGGTCGCCGACGATGGTGGGGAGGGCGGTCGAGACGATCGTCTGATCGAGCGACGCCATCAGCATCACGAGGACGAGCCCGCTGAAGACGACGCGGACCGAGGCGGGGCGGGAGTCGGGCGGGGCCACGCGGCTAAATGTACGTGCGCCCTGGGGTCACTCGGTCTGCGGGTCCCCGGGGGCGGCTCGATCGGCGTCTCCCGGTCGGGGTCGACGTCGGGCTCGACCTCAGGGGACTCGAACGGCTCGGGGGTCTCGGGGGCGGGAACCGGATCGCTCGGGACGACCGGGTCGGCGGGCACGGCCGGGGTCACCTACCGTCTCCGTGACAGACGGCACCTCGTCCCCGACTGAATTCGCGCCACCTCACCGGCACGGTCCCACACGCAACGCTCGCGGAGGGGCAGCTGACGTCCACCACGGCCGCCGGGTGACCGCCGCCGAGCTCGACGCGGTGAACAGCCCCGAGGTCTACGCCGGGGCGACGGTGGGCAGCGCTGTCGTCGATCATGGCGGCGGCGCTGGGAAGACGCGGCCGATCAGAAGTGTGACGGACCTCACACCCAGCCACGGCGTGGCTTGACACATTCGACCGGCGATGCACGACCGCAGCGGCCTCGAACAAGGGATGTCAATGGTGTTTCCATCTCCTCACCACTGCTCAGCCAGGCCGGCCCGGCCGGCGGCCGCCTGGCCGGCCGCCGTGACCGACTCGTCCGGTCGGTCCTGGTTGGTCGGCGAGCCCGACCCGTCGGCCGTCTTCGCCGTCAGCGATGCCCAGGCGTCCGAGCTCGTGGCGGCCGTCTTCGACCTCATCGGTGACCACCCTGACCCGGAGCAGATCGATCACCACGAGCTGCTGATCCGTGCCGAGGTGGCGATCCGGCGGGCCTCTCCCGAGCTCGTGGCGGCGCTCGTCGGGTTCCGGGTGTCGGGGTCGTGCGACGGGATCATGCTCCTGCGCGGACTGCCGCTCGACGATCCGCTGCCGCCGACCCCGCTCGCAGGCGCCCTGCCCGGCTCGTGGCGCGAGCTCACGCTGAGCACGGCCATACAGCTGATGGTGATGAGTGTGATCGGCGATGTGCTCTGCTACGCCGACGAGAAGGACGGGCGCCTGGTCCAGGACATCTGCCCGGTGCCGGGGGCCGAGAACCGTCAGGAGAACACGGGTAGCTGCCTGCTCGAGCTGCACACGGAAGACGGCTTCCACCCGAACAAGCCGCACTTCGTGAGCCTGCTCGGGCTGCGTTCCGACCACGCCCGCCGGGCGCTCACGCTCGCCGCCGGGATCCGGACGGTACTGCCGCGCCTCGACGCCCGGCACGTGCGCGTCCTCTGGGAGCCGGAGTTCAGGATCCGCCTGGCGAGCTCGTTCGTCGGGAGCGGCCCGGCCGCCTACTCGGCTCCGCTGCCGGTGCTGACCGGGCTGCCGGGCGATCCCGACCTCTGCGTCGACTTCCACGCCACCGAGCCGCTCTCGGCGGCGGCCGCGGCCGCGCTCGAGGCGCTCCGGCAGGAGATGCTCGGGGCGCTCGTCGGAGCGGTGCTCGAGCCGGGCGACCTGCTCGTCGTCGACAACCGCAAGGCCGTCCACGGGCGGACGGGGTTCTCGCCTCGCTACGACGGGGAGGATCGCTGGCTTCGCCGGTGCTTCGCCGTCGCTGACATCCGCGCGGCCCACCTGGTCCATCCGGCTTCGCGCGTCCACCGCGCCCTCAGCGCAACCGGCGCCGGCACCGGTACCGGTACCGGAGGGCCGGGTCGATGACGCGGACAGCCGACACACTGGTCGAACCGATCCCGGTCGGGACCGACTTCTACGCCGAGCTCGTCGCCCGCAACGCCGGCGTGATCGACGCGGCGACGCAGGAGCGGGTCGGCCGGGCGACGGTGCTGGTCGCCGGCTGCGGGTCGATCGGCGGAGCCGCCGTCGAGCCGCTCGCCCGCCTCGGCGTCCGGCGCTTCCTGCTGGCCGACCCGGGCGAGTACGAGGTGAACAACCTCAACCGCCAGAACGCGACCGCGGCCGACATCGGGCGCAACAAGGCGGAGGTCGGCGCGGAGCGGATCCTGGCCGTCAACCCAGACGCCGAGGTGCGGGTGTTCCCCGGCGGCGTGACCGCGGACGTGGTCGACGAGCTGGTCGCCGGATGCGACGTCGTCATCGACGGCGTCGACGTCACGACGATGTCCGGGCTGCGGGCCAAGTACCTGCTTCACGAGCGGGTCGCGGCGCGTCGGCTGCCGCTGGTCACCGGCTGGGACATGGCCGGCGCCCAGTACGTCCGCTGCTACGACTACCGGCGTGCGCGCGCGGTGTTCGACGGTCGCCTGACGCGGGCAGACCTCGACCGGCTGGGGATGTGGCGGCTGCTGCAGCGGGTCGTCCCGGCCCGCTTCGTTCCGCTCGAGATGCTGGCGATCGCCCGGGCCAACCTCGACAACCCGGACTTCAGCTTCCCGCAGCTGGTTTACGCGGCCGACCTGTTCGGGGCGCTGAGCTCGCACATGGTGGTCGCGCTCCTGTCCGGAGCGCCGGTGCGCAAGCACATCTACATCGACCTTCACCAGGAGGTCAGGCCGATGCTCGCGCGTTGGCAGGCCACCGCGCGCCGCCCGGTCGCGGCGCTGTCACTCCTCGCCCGGCTCGCCATCGCACCGCCTAGTCCGTAACCCTAACCAAGGAGCTCACCTCAATGCCCGTCTACGACTCGACCGAGAAGGCCACCGCAGTGTTCAGTCAGCTGTTTGAGATTCTCATCGAGGACGACAACTTCACCTCGAGTCTGCGCGAGAACGACCTCTCCGTCCGCCTCGTCCACACCAACCCGGAAGTCAAGGTGTTCGTCTCGCCCGACCAGGTCCTGCTCGGCGACGCGGTGCCGGAGGGCGCGGCCGTCACGATCAAGATGTCGTGTGACACCGCCCACGCCCTGTGGCTGGGAAAGCTGATGGTCCCGACAGCGGTGGCGACCGGCAAGGTCCGCATCCGCGGGAAGGTCGCCAAGGTGATCCAGCTCGTCCCGATCCTCCAGCCGGCGTTCGACCGCTATCCCGGGATCGCCGCGGCGAGCGGGATCGCCGTCTGACCTGGCCGTCAACCGAGATCGATGGGAGTGACCGACATGGCAGTGATCGCCGACCGCGCCGACCTCAACTTCGACGACTACCCGGACGAGGTGCGCGACGTCCAGGTGCTCGTGCGTGACTTCGCGCAGCGGGAGGTCGCCCCGCGGGCGCTCGAGCTCGACGCGGCACCCGCGGAGGATTTCGCCTGGGACGTCGTCCAGAAGGGTCACGACATCGGGCTGACGCGGGCGCTGTTGCCGCCCGAGTACGGCGGCCTCGGGATCGGCGTGGTGGGCCTCGCGCTGGCCCACGAGGAGCTCGCGGCCGCCTGCCCGGGGGTCGCGCTCATTTTCGGGGCGACGATGCTCGGCCAGGCGCCGCTGCTCCTTTCGGGCGACCCGCAGCTCCAGGCCCGCTTCCTGCCGCTGTTTTCGGGCGACGAGCCGGTCCTGGCCTGCAACGCGGTGTGCGAGGAGGACGCCGGGCTCGACCTGGTGGTGCCGGAGAACTTCATCCATGCGCGCAACGTGACGACGATCCGCCGGGACGGCGACGAGTACGTCATCAACGGCCACAAGCGGGTGATCACCAACGGCAAGGTCGCGGCCTTCGCCTCGGTGTTCGCGAACATGGAGGGCGCGCCCGGGGCGACCGCCCTCTCCTGCGTGATGGTCTCCCTCGACAGCCCAGGCGTCGTCCGCGGTCCGGTCGCCGACAAGATGGGCTACCGGGCCTGCCTGGGGAGCGAGCTCTTCTTCGAGGATGTCCGCGTGCCGGTCGAGAACATGGTCGGCGGCGAGGGCGACGGAGGGGCGATCCTCGTCGCGCAGGGCAACATGGCGCGCTCGTCGGTCGCGGCGATCTCGACCGGGGTCGCGCGCAACGCGATGGAGCGGGCGGTCGCCTGGTGCGGCCAGCGCGTCCAGGGCGGCGACCTCCTCTACAAGCACCAGATGAGCGCGCGCAAGCTGGCGGAGATGACCGCGAGCATCGACGCGGCCCGCCTGCTGTACCTGCACGCGGCGAACAAGGTCGACAACCAGCTGCCGGCGCCGGAGTACGAGCCGGCGGTGGCGAAGTTCTTCGCCGATCGCGTCGCGATCGAGGTCGCCGGGGCCGCGCTGTCGTTGATGGGCTCGCGCGGCTACGTGCGGTCCTACGGGCTCGAGAAGGTCCTGCGCGACTCCTACGGGGCGCGCATCTACGAGGGCACGCCGGAGGCGCTGGCCCTGGCCATCACCAACTGCCTATACCGCGAGGAGGACGACGACGATGTTTGACACCGGGACAGCCGAGGGCCGCGT
>JAXDHK010000072.1:0-2529 GCA_034664545.1 Solirubrobacteraceae bacterium | reverse complement strand
CGGCCGACCGGGGCCCTGCTCGGGACGCTGAACACGATCCTCGCGGTGGTCGACGCCTGCCGGCCGCGCGCCGTGGTCTGCTGCCTCGGGGCCGAGGAGGCCGAGTACCGGGTCGCCCTCTACCCGGGCTACCACGCCCACCGGGATCCGATGCCCGACGAGCTGCGGGCCCAGTGGGAGCTGGCCCCGGCCCTGCTCGGGGCGTTCGGCTGGACGGTCGCCGCCCACGAGACGCTCGAGGCCGACGACCTCCTCGGGTCCTTCGCCCGGGCCGAGGGCGCCGCTGGGGGGCGGACGCTGCTCCTGACCGGGGACCGGGACCTCTACCAGGCGGTCGACGACCGGACGGCCGTGCTCGAGCTGCCCAAGGGGGCGCCCCCGGTCGAGCTCGGGGTGGCCGAGGTGCGCAAGCGCTATGGCGTCCTTCCCGAGCAGGTCCCCGACCTGATCGCGTTGCGCGGCGACCCGTCGGACGGGCTCCCCGGAGCCAAGGGCATCGGGGCCAAGACGGCGGCCGACCTCCTGCGCGAGCACGGGTCGCTCGAGCCGGTCCTGGCCTCGGCCAACCGCCAGCGCCCGCGGATCGGGGCGGCCCTGCGCGAGCAGGCCGACGAGCTGCGCGACTTCCTGGCCATCGCCACCCTCGTCCCGGTCGAGGTCGACCTCCCCGGCGACCGGGCGACCGACCTGCCGGGTGGGGCGGCGGCGGCCCGCCGCCACGGGATGGGCCGGCTGGCCGATCGGCTCGACCAGCGGGCCGCTCGACGGGCCCGCTGAGGCTCGGTCCGGGGCACGGGGCCGGTGGCTAGCCTGCGCCGGGTGGAGCGAGCGACGCCGGCCGCCGGGGGTGACGGCCCGGCGCCGGACGCGCCCCCGGTGCCCCCGGGACCGACCCGGCCGGCGGAGCGGGTCCGGGGGCTCCGCCTGCTCGTGTTCGTGGTCGGGAGCGCGAGCCTCGGCACCGAGATCGCCGCCGCCCGACTCCTGGCGCCGTACTTCGGGGCCTCGACGATCGTCTGGGCCAACACCATCGCCGTCGTTCTCCTCGCCCTGAGCGCCGGCTACGCGCTCGGCGGCCGCCTGGCCGACCGGTCGCCGACCGGGACCACGCTCAGCCGGCTGGTCGCCGTGGCCGCCGTGCTCCTCGCCGCCGTCCCCTTCGTCGCCCCGCCGTTCCTCTCCACGGCCAGTCGGGCCCTCGACACGGTCTCGGCCGAGGCGTTCCTCGGGTCGCTGGCCGGGGTCCTCGTCCTGTGCGCGATCCCCCTGCTCCTGCTCGGGGCGGTCACCCCGTTCGCCCTGCGCCTCTCGCTGGAGGGAATCGCCGAATCGGGCCGGGTCAGCGGGCGCCTGTCGGCGATCTCGACCCTCGGCGCCCTGACCGGGACCTTCGTCTCGGCGCTCGTCCTGATTCCGTGGCTCGGGACCCGGGACACGTTCCTCGCCTTCGCCCTCGCCCTCGCCCTGGTGGCCGTCCGGGGGGCCCGGCGGTGGGGGCTCGGCGTGGCCGTCCTCCTGGTCGCGGTCCTGGCCGTCCCGCCCCGGGAGGTCCGGGCGACGGCGGACGGCCGGGTGATCTACGAGGCCGACACGACCTACCAGCACGTCCGGGTGATCGAGCGACCCGACGGGGAGCGCTGGCTCGAGTTGAACGAGGGGCAGGCGATTCACTCGCTCCTGCGCCCGGGGTCCTACCTGACCGGGAACTACTGGGACGACCCGCTCGTCCTCCCCCTGGCCACCCGCGGGGCGCCCCCGCGGCGCCTGGCCATCCTCGGGGACGCGGCCGGGACGACGGCCCGGGCCTACGGCCACTACTTCCCGGGGACCCAGGTCGACGCCGTCGAGATCGACTCGGAGCTGACGGCGATCGGCCGGCGGCTCTTCGCCCTGGGCGGACCGCGCCTGCGGACGATCGCCGCCGACGCCCGGCCGTTCCTGCGCCGGCCGGGGCCCGCCTACGACGCGATCGAGGTCGACGCCTACCGCCAGCCGTACATCCCCTTCTACCTGACGACCCGGGAGTTCTTCGCCGAGGCCGCGGCCCGGCTGACGCCGGCGGGGATGGTCATGGTCAACGTCGGGCATCCGACGACCTCGGGCCAGCTCGAGCGGGTGGTCGCGGCGACGCTCCGGACGGCGTTCCCCTACGTCGGGCACGACGTCGTCGACGAGACCAACGTGTTCGTCGTGGCCAGCCGCCACCCCCTCGACCCCGGTCTCATCCGGAGGGCGGCCCCGACGCTCGACCCGACCGTCCGGGCGCTGGCCGACGTGGTGGCGGCGCGTCTGGGTCCGGCACCGCGGGGCGGTGAGGTGTACACCGACGACCGGGCTCCGGTCGAGTGGCTGATCGACAGCTCGCTGTTCGGGTACGCGACCAGGCGGTAGGTGCTCGACCCGGCGCCCGGCGCCCGGCGACCGGCGCGAGGGGGGGTCCCAGCCAAAATTCACCTGTTCCGGTGATGCATGCCGAGACGCGACCGGGGATCGTGCACGGGCAGCGGGGTCCACCAAGGAAGGGGCACG
>JAXDHK010000071.1:0-11737 GCA_034664545.1 Solirubrobacteraceae bacterium | reverse complement strand
ACCGCGGCGAGGCGCCCACGGACCCCAACATACCTCCCGTGGCGCGCCCGGCTACCCCGTCCGCTGTCTCGGCCGGCGGCTCATCTCGCTCTGGCCAGGTAGCTTCGCCCGGCCCGGACGACGATCTTGCGCTTGCGCCGGAAGTCGCTGACTACGACGCTGCCCCGCTTGACCGTGGTCAGCGTCCCGTCGCACCGGTCGCTGGTCGTCCACTCCGTCCCGCGGACGGTGGCCGAGCTGAAGCGGCCCCTCGTCCGGAACTTGCCCTTGTTGTCGCTCGCGCGCAGCAGGTTAAGCACCGCCTTCGGGAGCGCCTTGCTCGCCGCCGCCACGGCCGCCTTCCCGACGGTCGGGCACGTCTTGGCCGTGGCGGCCGAGACGACGAGATCGAGCTCGGTCAGGCCGCGTTCCTTGCGGTTCTGGAGGAGCTTGAAGACGCCGCCCCCGAAGTCCCCCGTCTGGGGCTGGCCCTTGACCACCGTCGCGCTGGTCAGGCGGACCATCCCCGTGCTCGTGTCGAAGATCGTTCCGACCGGGAGTTGGCGCGCCTCGGTCAAGGGGATGAACCCGACGCCCTTGGCCGCGCTCGCATGGGCCTGGGCCTGGGCCAGGTGCCCTTGCCCTGGGAGCAGGACGAGCACGGTTCCGGCGATGGGCTGGGCGTTGACCGCCTTGCCCAGCACCGGCGGCGGTGGCGGCGGATCGGCCGCCGTCGTGAACGTCGCGTCCAGGCTCGGCGTCACCCCAAAGGAGTTCGCGGCGAGCGCGCGCACGTGGTAGGTGCTGTTCGGCGTCAGACCTGCCACCACCGCGGTGACCGCGTGGTCGGCAAAGTCCGAGCCAACCGGCTGTTCGGGCGTCTGCTGGTCGTAGGTGATCGCCCCCGAGCTCACCCCCCCGGGCAGCTCGGCCGTGTACTCGAAGTGCATCGTCGTCGGCAGGCCCTGGGGGTTGATCGTCGCCGAGAACTCCGCACTCGAGCTGCTGATCACCTTGGGCGAAGCGGTCACCGTCCTCGGCGCACCCACCGGAGTCGGCGGGGTCGGGGCGGCGACGTAGGTGTACCGGTCGCTCGTGCCCGCCGCGCTCGCCCCGGCCGGGGTCGTCACCGTCACGTCGACGGTTCCAGATCCAGCGGGCGCGGTCGCCGTGACCTGCGTCGGGCTGTCGAGCGTGAACCCCGCCGCCGGCTTCCCGCCGAAGCTGACCGCCGTCGCGCCCGCGAAGCCGGTGCCGGTGATCGCCACCGCCGTCCCGCCCGCCTCGGGTCCCGACGTCGGGCTCAGCGACGACACCACCGGTGCCGGGGCCGGAGCCGGCGTCAACGTCACCGTCGCCAGCGCCGTCGCCGTCGCCGAAAACCCGTTCTGGTCGACCCCGTTGACCGTGACGGTGTCTGTCTGCGACGCCCCCGCCACCCCCATGAACAGCCCCGTGAACGAACACGACGGGCTCGACGCGCCGGGCGCCAACGTCACCCCGATCAACGCGCCGCACGTACTCCCCGTTCTGGTCGTCAGATCCCCGTAGATGTCGTCCACCAACGACGCGATCTTGATCGGGTCGACCGTACTCGGATTCGACACGACCACCGTGAACGTGAACGTTCCGCCCGGCTCGACCCCGGACGTCGGCGACGCCGCCTTCGTGACCGCGATCACCGGCGCCGGAATCCCGACCGACTCATTCGCCGCATTGCACGCCGAGGAGGCCGCCGGATAGTTCGCGTCGCCGCCATACGCCGCGACGAACCGGTACGTCCCCGGCCCCCCGCTCGACGCCGACGCCCGGAACGTATTCGACGTCGCGCTCGTTCCGGCCGCGTTCAGCCCATTCACCGAGGAGAGCACCGCCGGCCCCGCGCATGTCGCATCGCCCGGCCCGTACACGCTGAACCTCACCGACCCCGTCGGCGGGGTGGCCCCCACCGGCGCCGGCCCGATCGTCGCCGTGTCCGAGAACGACCCGTCCGCCGCCACGCTCGCCGCCGTCGCGATCGGCAACGACGCCGGCGTCACCACCGCCGCCTCACCTGCGTCGTTGCACGCCGTCGCCGACGCGCTGTAGTTCGCGTCGCCGGAGTAGCTCGCGATGACCCGGTATGTGCCCGTCGCGGTCGGCGTGAAGGTCCCCGACACCCCCGACGTCCCCGCCCCGGTCAACGTGATCACCGACGTGAACGACGGCGACCCGGAGCACGTCGTGTTCCCCGGGGAGAACACGTCGAACGTCACCGACCCCGTCGGCGCCGCCGTCCCCGCCGGTGGCGACAACGTCGCCGTGTCATGGAACGACCCGCCCAAAGCAAACGACGCCGGCGACACCGCCGTCACGATCGGCAACGCCGCCGGCGCCACCACCGCCGCCTCACCCGTGTCGTTGCACGCCGTCGCCGACGCGCTGTAGTTCGCGTCACCCGAATAGACGGCGATCACCCGATAGGTCCCCGCCGCCACCGGCGTGAAGCTCCCCGACACCGCCGACGTCCCCGCCCCACTCAACGTGATCACCGACGTGAACGACGCAGACCCCGAGCACCCCGTGTCCCCCGGCGCGAGCACGTCGAACGTCACCGACCCAGTCGGCGCCGGAGCGCCCGCCGGTGGCGACAACGTCGCCGTGTCATGGAACGACCCGCCCAACGCGAACGACGCCGGCGACACCGCCGTCGCGATCGGAATCGGCGCCGGCGTCACCACCGCCGCCTCACCCGTGTCGTTGCAAGCCGTCGCCAACGACGCGTAGTTTTCGTCGCCGGAGTAGCTCGCGACGACCCGGTAGGTGCCCGTCGCCGTCGGCGTGAAGCTCCCCGACACCGCCGACGTCCCCGCCCCGGTCAACGCGATCACCGACGTGAACGACGCAGACCCCGAGCACGCCGTGTTCCCCGGCGCGAAAACGCTGAACGTCACCGTCCCCGTCGGCGCCGGCAGACCCGCCGCCGGCGGCCCGATCGTCGCCGTATCCCGGAACGCCCCGCCCAACGTGATCGGCGTCGGCGCGACCGCCGTCGCGACCGGGAGCGTGCCCGGGACCACCGTCGTCTGTGACGTCCCCCCGGCGGAGCCGGGCTGGCTGTCCGACGCCACCCCGTTCGCGAAGCCCACCTGGTCGGTCTGAAGCCCAGGCGACGGGCTGGCGTCCGTGGTAGGGGCCTTGAGCACGTCGACCGTGAAATCGATGATGCACGTCGCCGTCGGACTGCCCGCCGGGCCGAGGACGACCGGTGACGAGGACGCGAACTGATACTTGTCCTGCGTCGAGTCGACCACGCTCGTCGTGAAGGTCACGCCTGCGCACGCCGTCCCCCCCTCCCCGACCCCGGTCGCACTCAACCGTAGGACACCCGGGTCGACCGCCGGACAGTCCGCCGCGGCGATGCTCTGCCCGCAGCTCGGGACCAGCGTGATCGACGACACGGTGACGTTCAGACTCGCCTCGGGCCCGTTCGAGAGGTTGGTGAGCGTGAACGACGCCGGAGCGCCGGTCTGGCCAACCGCCAACGAGCTCGGAAAGTTCGGCGCGACCCCGAAGGCCACCCCCGCCGACGCCGGGGAGACCACGCCGAAGAGAACCGCTCCGCACACCAGCGCCGCGACCAGCACCGAGCGGACGGTCGACTCGCGTCCGGGGTGTGAGGATCCACGCTGCCGGCAGTGTGGCATTCCGGTAATTCCCGCCCCCTCCACTAGCCTCGAGCCAACGTTTCAGGAACCTATCAGCTTCCGGCCGACCCGGCTTGAGTATTTCGGCTGGGCGCACATCACGCCGATTCGCGACGCGCGAGGACGAACCCGCGTGTCGCCCAATGGCTCAGCTGATGCGACTCCCGAGCTCCGCCTCGGCGTCGGGCGCCAGCAGGATCACTCCGTGATCGGGGTCGACCGCCCCGAGCACCAATACCTCCGAGAAGAACCGTCCGATCTGCCGGGGGGCGAGGTTGACCACGGCGACGACGAGGCGCCCGAGGAGGGCGTCGGCCGGGTAGTGCACGATCTGAGCCGACGACCGGCGCCGGCCGAGCTCCTCCCCGAAGTCGATCGTCAGCTTCCAGGCCGGCTTGCGAGCCTCGGGGAACTCGTCGACCCCGACGATCCGCCCAACCCGCATGTCGACCTTAGCGAAATCCTCATATTCGATCACGGCCGGGACGATAACCCCGCCGGCAGAGGCGCCCGCTGGCCAGGCGGGCCACCTCGGACGACCGGTACCCCGGTGCATCGGTTGCCTCGGTCCGGCGACGGGTCTAGGATCGTGCCAATCGGCCGGAACATGCGCCTGGGGCCGCAAATATTGAGGAGCAATCGGTGAAGACGAGATTGGGCATGGTCAGCCTGCTCGTGGTAGCGGCGACGGGGGTCGCCGCCTGCGGAAGCAGCAGCAGCAAGAGCACGAGCAGCAACGCGAGCACGGGCGGGGCGAACACCGTCGACGTCTACTCGAGCCTCCCCCTCCAGGGGGCCTCGAGCGCCCAGACCATGCCGATGGTCAACGGCATCAAGCTGGCGCTCGACCAGGCGGCCAACAAGGCCGGCCAGTTCACCGTCAACTACGTCAGCCTCGACGACTCGACCGCCCAGGCCGGGAAGTGGGACGCCTCGCAGGTCAACGCCAACGCCCGCAAGGTCGCCCAGGACTCCAAGGCCGTCTACTACATCGGCGACTTCAACTCGGGCGCCAGCAAGCTCTCCATCCCGATCCTCAACAGCCCGGGGATCGCCCAGGTCAGCCCGGCCAACACCTACGTCGGACTGACCACCAACGAGCCGGGCAGCGCACCGGGTGAGCCGGGCATCTACTACCCGAACGGCAAGCGCAACTACCTGCGCATCGTGCCCCGCGACAAGATCCAGGCGGCGGCGCTGCTCAAGACGATGAAGTCGGACGGCTGCACCAAGGCGGCGGTGGCCAACGACAAGGACACCTACGGCCAGGGCCTCGCCGCCCTGCTCGAGCTCCAGAAGGGCACCTACGGCATCACCATCACGAGCAACACCGGCATCGACCCGAAGCAGCCGAACTTCCGGACCTACGCCCAGACGATCAAGGCTCAGGGCGCCGACTGCTTCGTGTTCAGCGGGATCGTCGCCAACGGCGGCGTGCAGATCACCAAGGATGTCGCCGCGGCCCTGCCGAACGCAAAGATCTACGGACCCGACGGCATGTGCACCAACACGTGGACGAACCCGGCCAAGGGGGGCGTCCCCCTGAGCATCGACAAGAACATCCAGTGCACGGTGGCCACCCTCGACCTGAAGGCCTACCCCGGAGGCAAGACCTTCCTGGCCGCCTACAAGGCCAAGTACGGCGACGCCAACCCTGACCCCTACGCCATCTACGGCTACGAGGCGATGAAGCTCGGGCTGGACACGATCGCCGGGCTCGGCGCCAAGGGCAACGACAAGTCGGGCGTGCTGGCCGCGCTGTTCGCCACCAAGGCCCGCAGCTCGGTGCTCGGGACCTACGGCTTCGACAAGAACGGGGACACCACGCTGACGGCGTACGGCCTCTACAAGGTCGGACCCGACGGCAACCCCCTGTTCGAGAAGACGGTGACCTGACGCTCGGCCCACCAAGCAGATGACCAGGAGGGGGCGCACGACGCGCCCCCTCCCCGTCAGCCCGACCCGCGGCGCCCGACAGACCCATGGAAGCCCACACCATCGCCACGCCATTAGCCGCCCGCGGGCCTTTGCGCCTGGTCCGGCGCTATCTCGATCGATACGGGCTGATCGCCGCCCTGGCCGCCCTGCCGGTCTACTACGCGATCAAGGACCTGACCTCCGGCTACCCGGCGTTCACCGCCGGCCACACCGTCGTCCGCCACGACTTGGCCAACCTCGGCGGCAACCTCGTCCAGGGCATCTCGAACGGGTCGATCTGGGCCCTCATCGCGATCGGCTACACCCTGGTCTACGGGATCATCGAGCTGATCAACTTCGCCCACGGCGAGGTCTTCATGATCGGCTCGTTCGTCTCCGCGTCGATCTGGGGGTCGATCGGCCTGGGCCTGGCCACCGGGCCGCTCGGCCTGGCCGTCGGACTCCTCGCCACGCTGATCGTGTCGATGCTGACCTGCGGGACGATGAACGTGCTGATCGAGCGCGTCGCCTACCGCCCGCTCCGCAACGCCCCGAAGCTCGCGGCGCTGATCACCGCCATCGGCTTCACCTTCATCCTCCAGAACGTCGGGCTGCTCTGGCGGGGCGGCTCGCCGACCGGGGTCGACGACCTGATCAACCAGGGGGCCGCGGTGTTCACCCTGGCGGGGGTGACCGTTCGCCGGGCGGACGTGCTCGCCGTCGGGGTGACGGTCCCGCTCGTCATCGCCCTCACCTGGTTCATCGGCCGCACCCGGATGGGCCGGGCCATGCGGGCGACCGCGCAGGACCCGGAGGCGGCGAGGTTGATGGGGATCAACGTGGACACGACGATCTCGATGACCTTCCTCCTCGGCGGCATGCTCGCCGGGGCGGCGGGCCTCGTCTACGCCCTCTACGAAACGACCGTCTGGTACTTCCAGGGCTTCCAGGCCGGCCTGATCGCCTTCACCGCGGCGGTCATGGGCGGCATCGGCAACGTCCGGGGCGCCGTGGTCGGCGGCCTGATCATCGGCTGCGTCCAGCAGCTCTCGGATGCCCGCATCGGACCGCAGTGGACGGCGGCCGTCGTCTTCGGCTACCTCATCATGATCATGGTCCTGCGCCCCCGGGGGCTGCTCGGCGAAGAGACGCGGGAGGCGGGATGAACGCGGCCCTGGCCAGCTTCGCCTCCGCCCGGGCGGTGATCGTCGAGAGGCTGCCGCCGTGGTGGACCCGGGCCGTCGTGGGCGGCCTGATCGTCTTCGGGATCGTGCTTCCCTTCTTCCTCCAGGAGACGAGCGGCTTCCTCAACGCGACGATCATCGCCCTGGCCTACGTCGTCATGGCCCTCGGGCTGAACATCGTCGTCGGCTTTGCCGGCCTCCTCGACCTCGGCTACGTCGCCTTCTACGCGATCGGGGCCTACTCGGTCGGCTGGTTCGGTTCGAGCTTCTTCTTCAAGGCCCACCTCCACGCCGTGGTCTCCCCGGTGGCCAGCCTCCTGCCTGGCATCCACCTCAACTTCGTCCTGATCATCCTCGCGGCGATCGTGCTGACCTCGCTGGCCGGGGTGATCATCGGCCTGCCGACCCTGCGACTGCGCGGGGACTACATCGCGATCGTCACCCTGGCCTTCGGGGAGATCATCCGGGTGTTCGCGGTCAACGGCGACAGCATCCACATCAGCGGCATGCCGCTGACCGCCGGCCGGCAGGGAATCACCCCGGTCGACGCGGTGTACTTCCCCGGCGTCGGCAGCTTCGACCAGCTCCACCTCCGACCGTGGTACTGGACGATCTTCGCCATCGTCCTGATCGTCCTCTTCGTCAACCTCCGCCTGCGCGACTCGCGCCTGGGCCGGGCGTGGGTCGCCCTGCGCGAGGACGAGGTGGCCGCGGTGTCGATGGGCATCCCGCTCGTGAAGACCAAGCTCCTCGCCTACGCCTCGGGGGCGGCGTTCGGCGGGTCGGCGGGCGTCTTCTTCGGCGCCTACCTCAACCAGGTCAACGCCGACCAGTTCGAGTTCTCCTTCTCGATCTTCGTCCTCGCCATGATCATCGTCGGCGGCCTGGGCTCGATCTGGGGAGCGGTGCTCGGGGCCCTGCTGCTCTCCTACATCAACTACTACCTGATCCCCGACGTGTTCAACGGGATCCCGAGCGCGCTCGGCCTGAGCTTCAACCTGACCGACCTGTCGTTTGGGATCTTCGGCTTCCTGCTCGTGCTCGTGATGGTCCTCCGCCCCCAGGGCCTCTTCCCGGAGCGGCGTCGGGCCCTGGAGCTCACCGAGGCGGTGGCGACGGCCGAGGGGTCGGCCGGGCCGGCGGAGACCGGATGACCGAGACGACCCCATCCCCGGGAGCCGAGCCGGCCCCGCAGCCGGCGGAGGCGCCGCTGATGGTCGCCCAGGAGGTGACCAAGGAGTTCGGTGGCCTGGTGGCGGTCAACCGGGTGTCGCTGACCATCCCCAAGCGGTCGATCGTCTCGATCATCGGGCCGAACGGCGCCGGGAAGACGACGTTCTTCAACATGCTCACCGGTCTCTACAAGCCGACGAGCGGCCGGATCGCCTTCGAGGGGCGGGACGTCACCCGGGCCCGGCCGGATGTGATCAACCGCCTGGGGGTGGCTCGGACGTTCCAGAACATCCGCCTGTTCGGGGCGATGACGGCGCTCGAGAACGTGATCGTCGGACGTCACTCGCGCATGCGGGCGGGGCTCTTCGCCTCGATCGTGCGTACACCGGGCGTGCGCACCGAGGAGCGGGCGGTGCGCGAGCGAGCGCGCGAGCTCCTGGCCTACGTCGGGGTGGCCGAGGGTCGTACCCAGGAGCTGGCGGTCAACCTGTCCTATGGCGACCAGCGGCGGGTCGAGATCGCCCGGGCCCTGGCCTCGGACCCGCGCCTCCTCCTGCTCGACGAGCCGACGGCCGGAATGAACCCGAAGGAGTCGGCCGGGCTGACCGACTTCATGCGCCAGCTCCGCGACGACCTCGGCCTGACCATCCTCCTGATCGAGCACGACATGAAGGTGGTCATGGGCGTCTCCGAGCGGGTCACCGTGCTCAACTACGGCGAGCTGATCGCCGAGGGCAGGCCGGCCGACGTCCGCGCCGATCCCGCCGTGATCGAGGCCTATCTGGGAGTCCAGGAATGACCGCGCTGCTCGAGGTCGAGGACATCCACACGAGCTACGGATCGATCGAGGCGCTCCGCGGGGTGTCGCTCCGGGTCGAGGACGGCGAGGTGGTCACGCTGATCGGCTCCAACGGGGCGGGCAAGTCGACCACCCTGCGCTCGATCTCCGGCCTCACGCCGGCGCGGTCGGGGACGATCCGCTTCGCCGGGGAGGAGATCACGCGGACGAGCACGCAGGACATCGTCAGCCTGGGCATCGCCATGTCGCCCGAGGGCCGCCACTGCTTCCCGCGGATGACGGTCCGCGAGAACCTCGATCTCGGGGCCCACCAGCGGCGGGGGCCGGAGATCGCCGAGGACCTCGAGCGGGTGTTCGAGCTGTTCCCTCGCCTCAACGAACGCCAGCGCCAGAAGGCGGGGACGATGTCGGGCGGGGAGCAGCAGATGCTGGCCATCGGACGGGCGCTGATGGCCCGCCCGAGGCTGCTCCTGCTCGACGAACCGTCGATGGGCATCGCGCCGATCCTCGTCCAGCGGATCTACGAGACGATCGGCGAGATCAACCGCACCGGGGTCGCCATCCTCCTGGTCGAGCAGAACGCCAACTACGCCCTCGGCATCGCCAGCCGGGGCTACGTCCTGGAGACCGGCCAGGTCGTGCTCAGCGCCCCAAGCGCCAAGCTCCGCGACGACCCCGAGGTCCAGCGGGCCTACCTGGGCACATGACCGTCCTTGCCCTGATCGGCGCCAAGGCGCTCTACCTCCTCTTCGCGTGGCTGATCTCGGCGGCGCTCGCATCGTGGCTCTCGGAGCGCAAGGGCTACGGCGAGCGGGCCGGCCTGGCCAGCGGCCTCCTCCTGAGCGTCGCCGCGATCGTGATCTGGCTGCTCTGGCCCGCCCGGGCCGGGTCGCGCTGGAAGCTCGACGGCCCGCTGCCCCGCCGCCGCGGCTGAGGGCGACCGGGGCCGGCGCGGCCTTCGGACCCGCCTCGGAGGCGGTCCGCGCGAGGCCGTCGTAGCCGTCGGGATGGAGGACGAAGACCTCGGTGGCCTGGGTGTCGATGCCGCTGACGTAGGGCGCGGACCCGGCGGCCGGTGAGGCGCTCGACCGGCTCGCAGAAGACGCTCGTCTCGGCGTGACGCACCCTCACCTCCCACCCGACGGGTCCCCCACGCGGCCGGCGAGCGCACCGTCGCGCGGCTCGCCTCGATCCCGCCCGGCGCCGACGCCGCTCGTCGGCTCGGTCACGGCCGCTCCCGAGGTTGCTTGAATGGCCGGATGGCGGCCGACCTCGAGACCCTGGCCGCCGTCATCCGCGACGCCCCGGGCCTGCGCGACAAGCGCGCCCTGCGGCTGCTCGGGCCCCTCGCCGGCGACGGCGACGACGCGGCCCTGGTCGCCCACGGCGACGGCTGGCTCGTCCTCTGCGGCGAGGCGATCTCCCCCGCGCTCGTCGCCAGCGACCCGCATGCGGCCGGCGTCGCGGCCGTCGTCACC
This sequence comes from Solirubrobacteraceae bacterium, assembly GCA_034664545.1. Classification (GTDB taxonomy): domain Bacteria; phylum Actinomycetota; class Thermoleophilia; order Solirubrobacterales; family Solirubrobacteraceae; genus Palsa-513. Next base: position 1,521 of record JAXDHK010000071.1, on the reverse strand, counting down.
TGCATCTCCGACGTCCGGGCGATGGGCGGGCGCCCGCTCGGGCTCCTCGACATGCTGGTCAGCCCCGACCCCGATCACGCGCGCGCCGTGATCGCCGGCCTCGCCTCCGCCGCCGAGCTGCTCGGCGTCCCGATCGTCGGCGGCCACCTCACCCTCGGCGGTGCCCCGGCGCTCTCGACCTCGGCCACCGGCACGGTCAGGCGGCCGCTGCGCGCCGCGGCCGCCCGCCCGGGCGACGTCCTGCTCGTCGCCTTCGCCCTCGAAGGCCGCTACCGGGGCGAGCGGCCGTACTTCAGCTCGCTGGCCGACCGCGCCCCCGAGCTGCTGCGCGGCGACGGCGAAGTGCTGGCCGAGGTGGCCGAGGCCGGCCTCTGCCACGCCGCCCGCGACGTCTCGATGCCCGGGGTGGCCGGGTCGCTGCTCCAGCTGCTCGAGGCCGCCGGGTGCGGAGCCGTACTCGACCTCGACCGGCTCCCCCGGCCGGCCGGCGTCCCGCTCGAGCGCTGGCTGGTGACCTTCCCGAGCTTCGGCTTCGTCCTGGCCGCGCCGCCCGACCGGGCCGCCGCGGCCTGCGCCGCCTTCACCCGGCGGGGCCTGGCGTGCGCCGCGTGCGGCCGCTTCGAGGACACTCGAACCCTGCGCGTAGCCGCCGGTCCGCACGTGGCCGTGGTCTGGGACCTGGAGGCCGAGCCGCTGACCGGAATGGGACCCTGACGGCGGCGAGCGCCGACGCAGACGGGGCGCTCAGGCCGCCGGCGGCACCTCCGGCGAGCCTTCGTCCGAGGATCGCGTCGACGGCGCCACGCCGGCCGGCGGGCGCCACGGCTCGCTGGGCTGGCGCGCGGGTGGCTTCCAGCCCTTCGCGGTCATGCCCAGCGCCTTCATCACCCGCTTCTTTGCGCTCCACGGCACGCGGCGGTACACCGGCACGAACAGCATCCGCCACACGCGGTCGCCCGGCGGCAGGTACGGCTCGACCGTCGAGGGCTCGTCGCGACCGAGCTCGCTCAGCACCGCGAGGCGCAGGTGCTTCTCCGAGCGTTCGCGCAGGCTGCGCTTGGCGTCGGACAGCGAGCTCATCTGACGACCGCCAGGCGGTTTGTCCGCTGCTCGGCCAGCGCGTTCTGCGCGGCGATCTGGATCGGCTCGAAGAGCGCGCCGATCGGCGGCGAATAGATGTTCTCCATGTAGGCCAGGTCGTACAGCGTCGCGCCGCGCTTGGCCGCGAAGGCGAGGAAGTCGCAGCGCTCCTTGACGCCCTCGCCGCCGTGGATCACGCCACCGATCAAGCGCAGCGTGTCGGGCTCGGCGAGCAGCTTGACAAACGTCTTCTCCGCGCCCGGGTAGTAGCGCGCCTTGGTGATGCCGACGCCCTTGGCCAGCACGTACGGGACGCCGATCGACTTCGCGAGGTTCTCGCCCATCGAGAAGCCGCCGACCGTGTAGTCGCCGGCCACCATTCCCCACGGCACCCACACCGGGTCGTAGGCGAGGTCGCCGCCGGTGATGTTGACCGCCGCG